>QNYN01000067.1 GCA_003973585.1 Fusobacteriota bacterium
GCTGAAAAATTACCAAACTTTTTTGAATTAGATGTAAGTGATTTAGATGTTGGAGATAATATCTTAATTAGAGATATCAACTTCCCTGAAGGTGTTGAATGTTACATTAACGGCAACGAAGCCGGCATAAACGAAGACGCCGGAAGTTCAAGAAGAAAAACTTTTTCCATATCTCCGCCTTCAGGAAGCGGAGTTTTAAGTTGTCAGGTTGGTCAGGAAAGTTACGATTTGTTGTACTAATACATACCTCATTGCTGTTACAACGACCATGGGTATCAACAGGTCCACCTAAACATGCTGCACATGATGGTTTCCCTACTTTACAACCTGCTTTTTCAAAAATTTCTCTTAAAGTTTCTCCTTCTATTTTAACAGTATCAAAATCTTTATCAATATCAGTTGTAGCTGGAACAATAAATGTTTCAATAGCTACTTTTTTACCTTTTAATATTTCTGCTGCTGCTAAGAAATCTGTTAATTTACCACCTGTACATGAACCAATATATGCTCTTGTAATTACTGTATCTGATAAATTTTCTGCAGGTTCAACATTTCCTGGAGAATATGGTTTTGCTACTACAGGTACTAATTCTTCTGCTTTATAAGTTAAAGTTCTTTTATAATTAGCATCTTCATCTGAATATAATGGATCAAAATCTGTTTTCCCTTTAGATCTTAAAAAATCAAATGTAACTTCATCTGGCTCTATAATTCCACATTTTCCACCTGCTTCAATTGCCATATTACAAATAGTCATTCTTTCATCCATATTTAAACCTTTAATTGCATCTCCATCATATTGTAAACAACCATATGTTGCTCCATCAAACCCAACATCTCCTATAGTTTGTAAAGCTACATCTTTTCCCATTATATACTTTGGAAATTTTCCTTCAAAAGTAAATCTAGTTGTATCAGGAACTTTTACCCATAATTTTCCTGTTCCTAAAATATAGGCTGCATCTGTATTACCTATTCCAGAAGCAAATTGTCCAAATGCTCCTGATGTACAAGTATGTGAATCTGTTCCAAATAATACTTCTCCAGGTGCTACATGTCCTTCTTCTGCCATAGCCACATGACATACACCTTTATACTTATCTGTAAATGGCTCATAAAAATATTTTATATCTTGCTCTTCAGCAAATTTTTTGATATATTCAATGTTTCTCATTGCATACTTATCTTCAGTAAAGATATAGTGATCTGGAATGATGATAACTTTCTCTTTATCAAAAACTTTTGCATCTTCTCCAAAATTTTCTTTAAATATTTCAATTGTTCCAGGCCCTGTTACATCATGAGTTAAAAATTTATCTACTTCTACCCATACATTGTCACCTGGCACTACCTTATCTCTATTTGATTTTTTTGCTAATATTTTTTCAACTATTGTCATTCCCATCTAATATTCCTCCTTGTTTATAAGTAAACTATATTCTATAGAATCTTTTAATGCTGTTAAACTCGCTTCTATAATGTCAGTAGAAACTCCTACTGTTGTCCACACATAGTCCTCTTTTTTCGTTTCTATTAAAACTCTAACTTTTGCTCCAGTTGCTGAACTACTATTTAATACCCTTACTTTATAGTCACTTAAATGTGTTTCTTTTAAAGTAGGATAAAAATTTTCTAATCCTTTTCTTAGAGCAAAGTCAAGGGCGTTTACTGGACCATTTCCCTCTGCTGCAGTTATTTCACTTTTTCCATCTATATTTATTTTTATCATTGCTGAAACAAGTTTATCCTTATTTGTAATTGTTGTAAAGTGTTCTATTTCAAACATTGATTTGTATTTTCCCATCTCTTTTAAAAGTAATAGTTCAAAAGATGCTTCAGCCCCTTCAAATTGATACCCTGCATATTCTAGTTCTTTTAGAGCTTTCACTACTTTTCCTACTACAGGTGATTCTTTTTTTATTTCTGGGAAAAAGTTATTTATTTTCTTTAAAACTGTATTTCTTCCTGAAATTTCTGAAGTAAGAAACCTTCTATTATTTCCTACCACACTAGGATCTATATGTTCAAATGATTTACTATATTTTAACACACCATCTATATGCATACCAGCTTTATGAGAAAAAGCACTAGTCCCTACATAAGGCATCCCACTTTCTAAACTTATATTAGATATCTCTGCAATTGTTCTAGCAATATGTGTTAATTTAGAAAAATTCTCTTTTTTATTTAAACATAAATAATTTTTCTTTAATTCTAAATTTGAAATCACAGTTGATAAATTTGTATTTCCACATCTTTCACCAGTTCCTATAATCGTTCCTTGTACATGATTTGATCCTTCTTCTACAGCACAGATAGTATTTGCTACAGCCATTCCAGTATCATTGTGTGCATGTATTCCTATACTTACCTTAAAGTTTTTCTTTACTTCTTTAACTATTTCAGAAATTTCTCTTGGAAAACATCCACCATTGGTATCACATAATACCAGTGATATAGCTCCACTTTTTTCTGCTATTTTTAATACTTCCATAGCGTATTCAGGATTAGCTTTATATCCGTCAAAAAAATGTTCTGCATCAAAGAAAACTTTCTTTCCATTTTCTGCTAAAAATTTTATGCTTTCTTCTATCATTATTAAATTTTCTTCTAAAGACACTCCTATTACTTCTGTAGCATGAAAGTCCCAAGCCTTTCCAAATATTGATACATATTCAGTTTTTACTCCTAGTAAAGCTTTTAGGTTGTTATCTTCTTTTACATCAATATTTTTTCTTCTTGTACTTCCAAAGGCAACTAACTTTGAATGAGATAATTCCAATTTTTCAACTTTTTTAAAAAATTCAATATCCTTTTGATTTGAACCTGGATTTCCAGCTTCTATAAAATCTATTCCTAACTCATCTAATAACTTAACTATTTTTATTTTGTCTTCAACTGAATAAGAAATTCCCTCCCCTTGAGCTCCATCCCTTAAAGTTGATTCAAAAACTTCTATTTTTCTATACTTCATAGCAATTCTCCTAGTAAAAAAGAAGCTTTTCAGCTTCTATAAAATCATTATTTTTTTCTATTAACATAATATACTTTTTTATAAAATATATATATATTATATTATTTATAGTT
>QNYN01000162.1 GCA_003973585.1 Fusobacteriota bacterium
ACTTTTTACTCTTATCTAAAAAGAAAGCAAATACTAAAAACGGTACTCCTAATCCTAGGGTAAAAATCCAAATATAAATTATCCCCATAACCATAGTGTCTGCATTAGATAGATATGACATTACAGTAAATAATACTGGCCCCATACAAGGTGTCCATCCAAAACCAAAAGCAAAACCAAACAAATATGATGTTGCCATATTTTTTTTACCAAAATTTAAATTCATCCTTTTTTCAGAATATAATTTAGTAATTTTAAATACTCCTAACATATGAAGTCCCATAATAATTATTAAAACTCCAAAAATAATATTTAATAAATTATTTCCTATTAGTTTACTTGCTAAATTTGTAAAGTTAAAAACTAAAACTTGAAGTGCTGTAAAAGCTGTTCCAAACCCTAGAATAAAAAAGACTGTATGTAAAATTACTTTAAATTTTTGTTGCCCCTTTTTGTCATCTCCTAGTACACCACCACTTATGTAAGAAAGATAGCTCGGAACTAAAGGAATTATACAAGGAGATAAAAAGCTCCCTAAACCTGCTAAAAATACTATAAAAACACTAATTTCCATTATAAATCCTCCAAATCCTTCATAGTTAACTTATTCCACTCTAATGCACCTTGAACTCTTTCTAATATTATCCCATCTTTATCTACTACATATGTTGTTGGCACTACTCTAATCAAAAATTTTCTAGATAATATTTGATTTTTATCTAAAAAATGAGGAAAATCCATAGGATGTTCTTTATAAAATTTATCTACTGCTCCTCCAGTATTATCCACCATTATAGACACTACATTTACTTTTTCTTTGTTAGCATTATAAAATTCATTAAGTAAAGGTTTTTCAACTTTACAAGGAGGACACCAACTAGCACCAAAATTATAAATAGTAATTTTTCCTAAATATTTTTCTGTTGTTCCTACTTCTTCTCCCTTTGTGTTATAAAGAGTCATTATAGGCATCTTATTTCCTCTTTCTAACCCTTCTTTTGCTCCAAATGATAGTACACTAAAAATCAATAATAAACCTAATATAATTTTCTTCATAGATTCCTCCCTTTAATAAAATTAAATATATTTACCAACTACAGCCCCTAAAAATGCCACAACCATTCCTAAGATATTGTTTAATAAAATATTATAAATAGCTTCTTTTATCTTCTTTTTTTCAAATAAAATCAAAGTTCCATAGGCATAACTTGAAAATGTCGTTAATGCTCCTAAAAACCCAACAACTATAAAATGTTTTAAATTTTCCGATACTATGTGATGTTCAAAAACACTGTAAAAAAATCCTATTAAAAATAAACCTATTAAATTTACTCCTAAAGTTCCAAAAGGAATATGATGTTTTACCTTGCTTGAAATATATTTGTCTATTACATATCTAGATAATGCTCCTATTCCACCACCTATTCCAACTAATAAAAAATTTAATATCATAAAACTTCATCCTTTTTAATTTTGTGACTAAAGTATTTTTTCATAGTTTTATTTGTTAATTCAACTCCTAAAAATACAAATAATATTCCTAATACATTATTTGCCAAAAGGTTTAGCCAACCTAAAATATAATTTCCTTTTTCAAACAACATTAGAGTGCTATAGGCATAACTTGAAAATGTTGTTAATGCTCCTAAAAATCCTGTGATAATATAAGGAGAAAATTTTATATGAATAACTTCATGAAAAATTAATCTATACATCATCCCTATGATAAAACATCCTATCAAATTTACCGTTAATGTCCCAAAAGGAAAATCACTATGAAAATAATTAGTTACACTGTAATCAATAATATATCTAGATAGTGCACCTAAAGCTCCACCTAAAGCTATAAATATGAAATGTAGCATCAGTCACCTCCTTTTTTAGATAATAATTTTAATCATTTTCTTTTAATGTTTCTAATTCTTCATTAATAGATTCCCATTCATCCATTTTTTCCATTATTTTTTCATCTAAATCATCTAATTCAGCTTGAATATCAATAAGTTTATCAACTTCATTTTTTACCCCTGCTTCATTATATCTTTCTTCTACTTCTTCTTTTTTTTCTTCTAGTTTTTCTATCTCTTTTTCTACACTTACAAATTTTCTTTCTAAGCTAGATATTCTGTTTTTTCTTTTCTTCTGTTCTTCATAATCTGTATTTACCTCTTTTTCTTTTTTAGGTTCATTAGATTTTTTCATATATTCTTCATAATTTCCATCAAATACATTACTACCTGTAGGAGTTATTTCATATATTTTATTTACTACACTTTCTAAAAAATGTCTGTCATGGGAAACAACTATCAATGTCCCATTATAATCTTCTAAAGATTCTTCCAATACTTCCCTAGCATAAATATCCAAATGGTTAGTAGGTTCGTCCATTATCAAAAAATTTGGTTTTTCTAAAATTAATTTCATTAATGCAACCCTAGATTTTTCTCCACCACTCAAATCATCTATACTTTTAAATATTTCGTCTTCCGAAAACAAGAATCCTCCTGCCATACTTCTAGCTTGTTCTTCTGACAACGGGAAATTATACATTAATTCTTCTAATATATTTTGTTTTCCTTCTAAACCTGTATGATTTTGATCATAATATCCAATATCTAATTTTTCTCCTAATTCAACTTTCCCGTGTGTTTGTTTCTCTAGCTTATTTATAATCCTAAGAATTGTAGATTTTCCCACACCGTTAGGTCCCATTATACCGATTTTATCTCCACGATATACTTCTAAATTTATATTTCTAAATATTTCCTTTTCTCCAAATGATTTAGATAGATCTATTAATTTTACAACTTTATCTGTACTTACTCTTTCTATTTCAAATTGAAGTTTCATTTTCCTCATTCTTACAATTGGATCTCCCATTTTTTCCATACGATTTAGGAGTTTTCTTATTCATAATGCTTGTTTAGTTTTTATCCCACCCATATATTTTCTAATATAATCTTCCATTTTTTTTATTTTATCTTGTTCTTTTTCAAATCTTTTTACAGCACCAGTTAAATATGCTTCTTTCTGAATAGTATATTCTGTAAAGTTTCCTTTAT
>QNYN01000119.1 GCA_003973585.1 Fusobacteriota bacterium
CTAATGATATACTAATAAATTATTTATTTCCTTTTAAATAATTATATAGATATTGATTTTTTAATAATTTTATTAATATAACAAAAAAATAGCCCCTCAAAGTAGGAACTATTTTTAAAACTCTATTTTAATTTAAATTTTTGCCATGACTTAATTTGATCGATAAAAATTAAGTTATCTTCACGAATTCTACCAATTACATTACTATTACCTTCATTTTCATAATCTCGAAGAGCTATATGTAATTCTCCTTTATACCTAGCATAATTAGAGTTTTCGATGATAACATCTCCTCTTTTAATTGCTCTAGTATTTTTAGGTTTTATTTCTTCTTTTGCATATTTTACCCTTGGCATAGTAGATCTTACAGTATATTCACTGGCATCTCCTCTATAAAAGTGTAATTCGTCATAAAGAATCTTGCTTTCTACATCTGATAATTCTACTTCTAAATCTACATCTAGTGTTAATAACCCACGACGAAGCTCTCCTAATGCCTTTAATTCATCCTCTGTAGCAAAACAATTTGCAATGATGACATCATCTACGAAATCAGAGTTCCAAAGATCTCTAGCTTGAACAGTGATATCTTTAATATTTCTATGTTCTTCTAATGTGCATAATCCCTCTGATACTGGCCAAGGTCCAAAAGTATTATCTGCAGCAGAACTAACAAAGGCAGCAACTCTTATTCCGTGTTTTTTATAATTTTTAGATGTCTCTAAAAATAATTGTCTACTAAGACCACTTCTTTTTTTAGGATAAAAATTATGGCATCCTAAAATATTGTGAGTATCAGCGCAGTAAGATAAGATGTTTTCTAAATATCTATTAGGTTGACTAACATTTAATTCAATCATTAAGTTTTCTTTATTATAAGTCATCATTGCTTCTTCAGCACCTGTAAATCCTTCATCTAATCTTAGACCATCTACTCCCATTCTTTGGAAGAATGATAGATCATCATAAGTGATACCTAAATCTTTGAATACACATGGTGCTACATCTACAATAACTTCAAAATTAAGTTTTTTTGCATGATCAATTGTTTCTTTAAATTCTTTAACTATAGAGTCTTTATCACCATTTACAGAAAGTAAACATGTAAAGATTCTATCAAAACCATATTTAGAAGCTGTTGATATATAATTTTTATTTTCTTCTAAACTTGCATGTTCTGGATACACTGAAATTCCTAATCTTCTCATTTAAACACTCCTTTAATTTTAAAAATTTAAAGGATATATGATGCTTAAAAACACTATATATCCTTTAAAAGTAATTTATTTAATTTTGACAAAATTTCTTAGTTAGAAGCTTCTTTTTCTAATTCCTTTTCATAGATTGCTACGAAAGGCTTGTACATGAAATAAGATGTAAATACTAATACAGTACTAAGTAATAATGCTGTTACTCCAAAGTTTGTTGCTAAGAATGCTGCTATTGGTCCTGGAGTTGTCCAAGGAACTAAAGTTATAATTCTTCCTACTATTCCAGATTTTAATGCAAACCATGCAATAGTGGCATTAATAATAGGAACACCTAAGAATGGAATAAATAAGATAGGGTTCATTACTATTGGAGCACCAAATATGATTGGTTCATTGATGTTAAATAATCCTGGGATAGTTGCTAATTTACCAATTGCTTTTAAATGATCTGATTTACTTCTAGACATTGCAATAGCTAATCCTAAAGTAGCTCCTGATCCTCCTAAGAATACGAATGCATCTAAGAATCCACCTGCAAAGATGTGAGGTAAAGGTAAATTATGTTGTAAAGCATCTTGGTTAGCTGCTAAGTTTGTTAAAATAATTGGGTTGATAACTGCTACAACAACGTTTACACCATGTAATCCTGCAAACCATAAAACATGGATAATAACTAAGATTAAGATTATAGCTGGTAAACTATCTGAAGCTTGTACAAGTGGTGCAAATATATTCATGATAAGCTCAGGAATCATTTTTCCTGTAGATTGAACCCAAAGACTGATTGGTTGGAAAACTAATATAACAGCAATAATTGGTGTTAATAATTCAAATGATCTTGCAATTGCTGGTGGAACAGAATCAGGTAATTGAATAACCATTTTCTTTGTAGTCATAAATCTATAAATTTCAATTGCGATAAATGAACCGATTATAGCTGTAAATAATCCTTTTGCATCTAAATATCTAGCATCCATTACTGGCATCCATCCACCATCGATATGGAAAACACTTTTTACAACTTCGTCTTTTGCCATAGGAACCCAATCTAATTTAGCTGAAGTTAATAAGAATGTGAATAAAGTTAAGAATCCACCTGTAACTCCATTTAATTTATATTGGTTAGATAAACTGTATCCAATTCCAAATGCAACAAATAAAGACATAATACCCATACTTACATAAAATGGTTGTACCCATTGTGCTTTATGAGCTGCCATTAAATCAGCATACCATTGCATATACATTGGGTTAGGCTCTCCTGGTGATAATTCTTGAGCTGAAAATGGTAAGTTAACTAATAATAATATGATAGATCCTACAATTAAAAATGGCATTGTAAATACAAATCCATCCTTTAAAGCTGTTAAATGCTTTTGACTTGCCATCTTAGATGCGATTGGCATCAGATGTTTTTCTGTTACTTCTGTAAATTTATCCATAAATTTTGACATTTCTTTCCTCCTAATATAATTTTATTCAATTTTTATAATACATCTAATAATATTTCTACTAATGAAATAATTGTTTCAGCAGACATGTATTGGTCTTCTGCATGTGCAATTATTAAGTTTAACTCTACTACTACATTATCATCATCTTCACATTCTGCAGTTACATATTGATGGTGAACTCCATGAGCTTGTAATAATAATTCTTTTGCTTCTTTTAATCCACTTTTATCTTTAGTTCTAAGTGCTTCTAATGCTATACTTTTAGCAGTTCCTGCCATAGCAATTATAGGCATAAATCCTTCTATTAATTCATCCTTTGTATATTTAGCCATTTTTTTCTTTCCTCCTAGAGTATTATTAATGTTAATTAACCGATTAATTCTA
>QNYN01000121.1 GCA_003973585.1 Fusobacteriota bacterium
CATTCCAAACATCAACTTTTGGAGGTCTTTCACCATAATACTGATAATATCTACATTTTAAGTTACCATTATATAATTTTCTATTTTTATTAGCTTTTTTATCAAATAATTTTTCAAAACCATCATAAGATGTAATTATATAATAAGACCATTTTTTACATCTCATTCTACAAATATCTCCTAAAGTTCTATATAATTTTTCTACTTGCTCTAAATCAGATAATCGTTCTCCATATGGAGGATTAGTTATAAGAGAACCATATTCAGCCATAGGTTCGAATTCTAACAAGTGTTTAACTTCAAATAAAATATCATCTTCAACACCTGCTAATTTGGCATTTTCTTTTGCAATTTCTATAGTTTCAGGATTTATATCAGATCCATAAATTCTAACTTCCTTTTCATAATCTTCATAAGTAAAGGCTTCATCTCTAACATCTAACCAAATTTGTTCATCTATAATATGCCATTCTTCAGCTATAAACCGTCTATTAACCCCAGGAGCGATGTTTCTAGCTATCATGGCAGCTTCTATTACCAAAGTCCCTGTACCACACATAGGATCAACAAGAGGACGTTCTCCACCATTCCATCTAGAAAGTTTTACTAAAGCTGCTGCTAAAGTTTCTTTCATAGGTGCTTCATTTAAATGAGCACGATATCCTCTTTTATGTAATGGTTCACCAGAAGTATCTATCATCACTATAAAATTATCTTTATTACCAATAATTTTTATTTTATAAAGAGCACCATCTTCACTAAAAAATCCATGTTTATATTGAGTTTTTAATTTTTCAACAATGGCTTTTTTTGCCATTTTTTGCATATCGGATTTTGAAAAAAGTTTACATTTTACAGAGCTTACCCAAGAAATAGGAAATTCAGCATTAACTGGTAGAATACTAACCCAATCTATTTTTTTTATATTTTCAAAATATTCATCCCAAGTAAAAGCTTTAAATTCACCCATTTTTAAAAAGACCCTATCAGCTGTTCTAAGCCAGATATTAGCTTTTACAAGATCTTTTATTTCACCATCAAATTCAACTCTTCCATTATGAGTAATTACATTTTTAAAACCTAAATCTTTTATTTCTTGTGCTAAAATACTTTCTACTCCCATGGTAGCTGTAGCTATTAATCTATATTTCATTTATCCTCCTAATTCATCATTTATAAATTATAATTTATTCTGAAACCACTATTTTACCTGTAATAATATCATTTTTTAATTGTTCTAATTTTTCTAAATTTTTATCACCAATTATATCTTTTGTATAATTAAAATCAGTTAAAGAAACTCCATTTTCAGCTAATCCAAATTGTCTATATCCAATTATTAGGTTATCTTCTTTAACTTCTGTAATAAGTTTATAAATGGCATTATCGATTCTAATTCTAACAGAAGTTAAAATTTGACCTGGAACTTCACCATCTTGATCTATATCAGATCCTATAGCATAAATTCCCTTTTCTTTAGCTGTTTCAAAAACTCCTTGTCCACTACCTTCAGCAACTTGCATAATAACATCTACTCCACGAGAAACCATAAGGTTAGCAATACTTTTTCCAGTAACTGGATCATTAAAAGGGTTTAAGCTAGTTGTAGGCATATACGAAGTAACTACCATAGAATTTCTATTAATATATAATGAACCTTGAGTAAACCCATGTTT
The DNA here is from genome assembly GCA_003973585.1 of Fusobacteriota bacterium. The sequence goes on from QNYN01000121.1 coordinate 1,677, forward strand.
AAATCGATTAAAAGATTTATTATCCATACCTAATAAAATTCCTAATTTACCATTTTCACTCATCATACTAGCTAATGCTCCTGCTAAAAAGCTTGCTTCTTGTTCTTTAAAGTCAATAGTAGCAGTATTAGGAGCAGTAATCGTTCCACCTACAATAGCATATTTTTGTTTTGGAAATTCAGTTGCCACTTTCTTAACTGATTCAGCAACAACACTCCCCATCCCAATAATAAGATCATAATTTCCATCCCTAGAAAAATCCCTTAAAAAAGAAAGATCTTCAGAGATATTACTAGGTTCCACATATTTAAATGTAATAATTCCTTCTGCTTCAGCTTTTTTCAGACCTTCATAAGCCATTTGATTAAATCCTGTACCTAATCCACCACTAGAAAGAACAATCCCAATATTTATTTTATCTTTACTAAAACTTATTAAACTTAATAATAAGAAAATAAATAAAATAATTTTTTTCACTTTTTACCTCCTTCTACAAATAAAAATAATTGTCATACAATAATACTAGTTTGATATAAACTTTGCAAGTATAATCTAAAAAAGCTAGTTACTGCTATTAGTAACTAGCAAATTTTACTTTATAAGTGTAAATGAAAATGTAGTTCCATTTTTATTAGAAGAAATATTAATTTCTCCACCACATAAATGAACTAATTCGTATACAATAGAAAGACCTAATCCAGTACCAGCAAGGTTCGTAGTCCTAGATTTATCAATTCGATAAAACTTATCAAATACTTTGTATTTATGGGAATCTTCTATTCCAATTCCATTGTCTTCTACAATAAACTTATATCTATCAAATTCTTCTTCTACAGTAATTTTAATTTTAGGTTGATTAACATTATAAATAATAGCATTTTCAATTAAATTTTTTAATATGAGAATAGTTTTTTGAAAATCTATTCGTAAAAGTTCATTTTTTAATTTAAAGTCATACTCTAAATTAACTTTTTTAGATTCAATGAGGGTTTCTAAAGAATTATAGATTTCATTGGTTAAACTATCTAATTGAATAGGAGCTAAATTAACTACTTTATCATTTTCTATTTTAGAAAGGTTTAGAAAATCCATTAGAATTGAATCTATTTTTTTGGCATTTCGTTCTATAGTATTCAAAAATTTTTCTCTTTTTTCAGGATCCTCTTCATCTCTAAGAGCAATTAAATAACCAGTAATACTGGTAAGAGGTGTTTTTAATTCATGACCAACATTAGTTATAAAATTTTTTTGAACTTCTAAAGTTTCTTTGTTTCTTGTAATATCTTTTAAAGTAAAAAGATATTCTTTACGAAGATCCATATATTTTCCTTTGATTAAAATATATTTTTGAATGTCTTCTAAATAGATTTCTT
>QNYN01000022.1 GCA_003973585.1 Fusobacteriota bacterium
AGTTAGCTTTTACAGCGAATTTCTCATAATGGTATCCAGCACCTAATTCAGCTCCAATAACTGTCTCATTTTTCATGTCAGTATTCAAATCATTTTTGTAGTTCAAATAAACTGCCTGAATGAATGGAGCTCTTGAATAGTATCCTGTGTTAGCAAAAACATTGAAGTTTTCGTTAATATTATAATTTGCACCAATTTTAAAGGTATAACCTAAGTTGTTAACTGCGTCAGCATCAGCTGCTACTCTCTCTTTTGTTTCATTACCATGTCTATCTACAATATTACCAGCATCATCTAAAACATAGTTCATGTAATCAGTACGGTTGTAAGTTGTATTAGAAACTGTTCCAGTAGCAAATGTAGAGAAATCATCAGTTGAATACTCAACCTGTGCAAACGCACCAATATAACTTACATAAGCATCATAGTGGTAAGCAATTTTATCTCCTACTTTAGCATTTGCATTACCTGAAGATTTTGTGTCATCATAATATTGGCCTCCTAGTAAATCTCTAACTTCACGATAATGCTCTCCTTTGTAATGTCTTCCATCAAGACCAGCTGTTAAATTAACATTGTCGTTAAATGAATGTGTAAGAGTAGATAGTAATCCAAACCATTGATGGTTATTCATAGAGTTTCTAAGAATACCGTGAGATCCTGTAGTAGATGCTACGTTGGTTGCATAAAGGTCATCCCAGCCTTGTCTTTCTCCTGTGGCAGGATTAGAGTTTGAAGGTCTTTTACCAAGAGTTCCAGATCCACCTCCTGAACCAAAAGAAGCATATGCAACTGTTGATAATTTAGTGTCATCATTGATATCCCAGAACCAGTTAAGTCCTAATTGAGGCTTGTGATAAAAGTTTTCACTTTCATTTATTTTTTCTCCATTTAAGTAACCCCAGTTAGCATTGTACTGTCTATCCACATCGTTTTCGTATTGCTTATATGTGAACATGTTATATTTACCATAAGGACGAGTACCATGTCGTTGTGGTGCACCAGAAAGAGTAAACAATAAAGAGTGTTTTTCTCCTAATTTTTGAGATACAGTTAAGAAGTATGAATAAGCCTCGGCCCATGTTTGTTCAATATAACCTGTACCTTGAGTAGTTCCAAATATTGCAGTTACAGCAGTACCCGATTTTAATAAACCTGTAGAAACACCTACTTTACCACGGAACATTCCATACTCTGTACTACTAGCTTCAATAAATCCACCTGGCTTTGATTCTGAAGGTTGAGTAAGTATGTTCATTGTTCCTCCTACAGAGTTTATAGCTAATTTTGAAGCTCCAAGTCCTCTCTGTATCTGTACAGAGCGTGTAGCGTCAGATAATCCAGCCCAGTTACTCCAGTAAACACGTCCATTCTCCATGTCGTTTACAGGAATACCATTAATCATAACAGCAATATTCTCTTGAGAGAACCCACGAATATTAATTCTTGAATCTCCAAGACCTCCACCTTTTTTAGTAGAGTAAACACCAGGTGTAGTTTTCATTACTTCAGGGAATTCCTGAGAACCCAAGTTCTCTTGAATTTGAAGAGCAGAAACAGTAGAAACTGCTACTGGAGTTTTTCTAGCAACTGCTACATCTGCAACTAATTGAATTTCTTGAAGTCCAACTGCATCTGATTTAAGAACAATTCTTCCTAAATCAACAGTTTCACCATCTTTTACAGTTATCTGCTTATCTACAGTAGTATATCCTATAAAAGAAATCTCTATTGTAGAAGATCCTGCTGGTACTGATAGTTGAAATGAACCATCATAATTTGATGTTACACCATTAGTAGTCCCTTTGACTACAGCATTGGCTCCCACCATAGCTTCTTTCATATCGCCATCCCAGGCAATACCTTTTACAATTCCTTGCGAAAATGCTAATGTTGTTACTAGCATTAAGGCTAGGGTTGCATACATTTTTGTAAATGTGTGTCTCATAAAAAAAAAATTAAGTTTAATTTTCTTGTTTGTGATAATCATTGTGGATTTTTCACGGTACAAATTTTATAAAATAATATTAAAAGCGGTGTATTTTTATTATATTTTTGAATAATGGCTATGTTCGCATAGTAATTATGTAAACTATCCCTAGAAAAGTATGTTATTGTTAATATTTAGCTAAGTATATATGTGTTTCATTAATTTATTGTTTAATAAAGGATAATAGCTAGTTAGTATATTTGTAGGAAATAACGTACAACGATATTCTTATAGTGAAAAGTTTGTATAGTTAAAATGTAGTTTATCAGTAAATTATTGAGTATGACATAATTAAGATAAGATCTTTTTCTTGATTTTACCACTATTATGCATCTCAATTATAGAAGTGCATGCGTTTATATAGTCATTCAGAAAATCAGTTAAAACAATGATAGTTTTTTTGTCTTTGTATTTTAAATGTAAACTTGGATTGGAATCCCCAAAATCAAATACTAAAAACTGAGATTCAATTCCTAAATGGGTGAAATTAGATCTTAGCTGTTTGTACAAGAAGTTATTTTTATTCAAGTTAGAATAGCGAGGAGGAAATAGTTTTTCTAATGCCAAATGGAATCGTTGAGATGATTGTCTTGGAGTTTTGAAGGGTTTTTTATCGATAAATGCACCAAGAGTTTCTATGTATTGAGACATTATACCTATAGCAATTCTTTTAAATCCAGAATTTACTAGGTTGTTTACTTCATCAATCATTCTTGTTTTTATAAACTCTTCTTGATTTATCATCTTTTTATTTCGGTTATTGAGTTTGATGCTTATTCAATATTTATTATTTCAAAATTGTTGCCTCTGAAAGTAATAGTATCGCCTTTCTTTTTGTGTAGGAGTAAATTGCCAATAGGCGAAATAGGAGATAAGACCATTACATTTGTTCCGTTTATTGATAGTATTCCAATGCTTGTAGCAAGGAAATAAATGCCATTTTGTGTTTCTAATAACGCACCTAGCTCTCCTTTTGTAAACTTTTTTTTGGTAGATATTAGTTTTAGAGTGTTAAGCTCATTAATTGCTGAATTTAATTGTTTAGCATAAAGCTC
>QNYN01000197.1 GCA_003973585.1 Fusobacteriota bacterium
AGGAAAGGCTTCCCTTTCCTGGATATAATGTATTATCCGTTCATCGAAATCAGGAATTCCTCATTGGTATCGGTAAACCGCATTTTGTCTTTCAGGAAATTCATTGCTTCCAGTGGGTTCATATCCGCAAGGTGGTTCCTCAATATCCAAATTCGTTGCAATTGCTCTTTTTCAATCAGCAAGTCTTCCCTCCTTGTACTGGATGCGACAATATCAATAGCAGGATAAATCCTAAGCTCAGCTAGATTTCTGTCTAGGTGAATATCCATGTTTCCTGTACCTTTAAATTCTTCATAAATTACATCATCCATTTTACTTCCAGTATCAACTAATGCTGTTGCTAAAATTGTTAGACTTCCACCACCACGTATATTTCTAGCAGATCCAAAGAATTTTTTAGGGTAATATAATGCTGTTGGATCTATTCCACCAGAAATTAATTTCCCACTAGATGGTATCACAATATTGTATGCTCTAGCAAGTCTCGTTATTGAGTCCATTAGAATTACCACATCTTTACCATCTTCTATTAATCTTTTAGCTTTATCTATAACCATTTCAGTTACTTTAATATGATTTCTCGGATCTTCATCAAATGTTGAAGAAAATACCTTGGCATTCGATACAGTTTCTTTAATATCTGTAACTTCTTCTGGTCTTTCATCTATTAAAAGAATCCAAACTTCTAAATTTTTATTATTTTTTATAATACTATTTGCTAGATTACTAATTAACATAGTCTTACCAGCTTTTGGTGGAGCTACAATAAGTCCTCTTTGCCCTTTTCCTAAAGGTGCAATTAAGTCTATAATTCTCCCTGAAATATCATCACTATTATCTAAATTTATCTTTTCATCTGGATATGCTGGTATTAATTCATCAAAAGGTACTCTATTTTCTGCTTTTTCTAAATTTTCACCATTAATTAAGAGTATTTTTCTCATGGCATAGTTTTTTTCAGTTCCTACAGGTTCCCTTGCTTCTCCTAAAACCATATCACCATTTCTTATTTTAAATTTTCTTATTTGAGTAGAAGAAATATAAACATCTTTTTCTACATTTGTTTCCCTCAAAAAACCATATCCATCGGCAAATACTTCTATTTTTCCCCAAGCAATAGTATGCCCTTCTGTTGCCCTTATATATTCACTTATTTTTTCAATTAATTCTATTTTTTTATAATCATAAAATTTTTCTATATTTAATTTTTTTGCTATCTCTCGTAATTCCGAAAGAAGTAATCCACTTAAATCAACCAAAATCATCATCACCTTTTTATATATAATATATACATCGATATAAAGTAAATCCCACCAATAAAGTAGGTATCATATCTTCGTTTTTTATTTTTAAACATAATTCCTATAATAAATGCTAATAATATAAATATTGAGAATATAGCACTTAATATATGGAAATCTCCTAATTCTCCATATAAAATTCCTTTTCTGAAAAATGCATCTGTAACAAAAATAATTGCAATGTTAAAAATATTACTTCCTAATAAATTACCTGCTGCCATATCATAAGATTTTAATTTTATAGCTTCTATTGTTACTGTTAATTCTGGTAGCGATGTTGCTAAAGCTATTAATATAAGCCCTACAAAAGATTCTCCTAATTCAATTCCAAATATAGGAGTAGAAGCTATTTTATCTCCTACAAAACTCAAACCTGTTCCTAACACTATTACAAAAAAAGCATTCATTAAAAATCCTTTTTTTGCTTGAGGTAATGTTATTCCACCTGCTTCAACTTCATGAAACTCTTTTTTTTCTTTTTCTAATATATCACTTAATTCAGTGTTTTCCTGATGTTGATATATATATATACATTTCATTGCTAAAAAATAAACTCCCAATATAATAAGGGAAAATAAACTTATATTTAGTATTCCTTCTTCTGGAAATAAGAACCCTAATAAAAATATAAAAGTTAAAACCATTGCCCAAAATGCACTGAGGAAGTTTTTATTACTCACTTTCGAAGAAAAAGAAGTTGTTCTTAAAACAAATATATCTACAATAAATACTACAAAAATATTAAACATATTACTTCCAAATATATTTGATACTGCCATTTGTGGATTTCCCATTACTGTAGCAGTGATACTCGTTACTAATTCTGGTAATGATGTTACCGCTGCTAACATTATTATTCCTATCCAAGATTTTTCTATTCCCATTAAATCTCCTATAGCATCACCATAAAGACTTAATTTCTTTCCAACTAATATTACTAAACCTGCTAATACTGTAAAAATTACTAAATATAACATTTTATCCCCCCAGATTTATACTAATTCTCCATATAGAGTCCATGTTTTGGCTTTTGTAATTTTTACATTTACAAAAGTTCCTTTAAGTGAACTATCTCCTTCAAAAATAACTACTTTATTTTCACTTGTTCTTCCTGTCATCCTTGTTTTATTTTTATGACTTACACCTTCTACTAAAACTTTTACTGTTTTTCCTAAATAGCTCAAGCTTATTTCTTTAGCATTTTCATTTTGAAGTTCCATAAGTCTTAATAATCTTGATTGTTTTTCATCTTCTGGTACTTGATCTTCCATAGTTGCTGCTGGAGTCCCTTCCCTTATAGAATATTTAAACATATATGCATTTTCATATTTAACTTTTCCTACTACATCTAATGTGTCAAGGAAATCTTCTTCTGTTTCTCCTGGAAATCCTACTATTATATCGGTTGTTAAAGAAATATTTGGTATAGTTTTTCTAATTTTTTCTACTAATTCTAAATACTCTTCTTTCGAATATTTTCTATTCATTTTTTTCAATATTCTTGTAGATCCTGATTGTAATGGTAAATGCATACTATTTGCTATCTTATCTGGATATTTTGCCATAACATCTAGTACATCTTGAGTTAAATCCTTTGGATGAGGTGATACATATCTAATCCAATATTTACCTTCTATTTTACATATTTCATCTAATAATTTAGAAAAATTAACTTCATTTTTAAAATCATTTCCATAAGAATTTACATTTTGACCTAATAATAATACATCTTTATAACCTTTC
>QNYN01000013.1 GCA_003973585.1 Fusobacteriota bacterium
ATCCTCCTCTCTTTAGAGTTTTAAATTTATAAAATTAAAATTCTAATAATAATCTTTGAAATCTTTACATAGTATTATACTCTAAAATTAGATATATTTGTAAAAAAATTCGAGAAATAACTTATTGTTTATTTTAAAGATGTTCGAAAATAAAAAACACACTAGACATACATGTGTTATTATGGTATTTTATATGAAGCAAATTTAAAGGAGTTGAAACAAATGAATATATTAATAACATTAATAATTGGAGCTTTTATAGGATGGGTAGCAAGTGGTTTTGTAGGAGCTGATCATAGTCTTTTAGTTTATATTATAATTGGATTGTTAGGTTCGTCATTAGGAGGATCACTTTTTGGAAGACAAGGAAAATTATTAGGTTATATTTTAACCTCTATAGCTGGAGCAGTGATATTATTGTTAGCTATTAATTTTTTATTAACAACATTTCCAAATTTAATAAGATAATTAACTAAAAAAAGTACCCTAAAATTATTTTAGGGTACTTTTTTTCTTAAAGAAGATATGAGTTATTTATAAATTTATAATATAACTCCATAGATAATAGTAGAGGTAGCAGCTAATACAAATCCAACAGCTGATTCATAAGGAATTAACTTTAATCTATCATTAAATTTTGTAGAAGTACATCCTGCTGTAGCATGGAAAAATGAACCATGTGGAAGGTGATCGAGAACAGTAGCTCCAGCATGTAACATTGCAGCACCGTATAATCCGTTGATACCTGCAGCTAAAATAGTTGTTGCAAATGTAGCTGATGCTACTGCTGTACCAGCTGTTGTAGAAGCTGTAGCTGCTGACATCAATGCTCCAGAAACAGGAGCTAATAAAAACTCAGGTAATCCCATATTATTTAAGGCATTCAAAACAACATCTTTAAGTGTAGAATTAGATATAATTCCTGCAATTGTACCTGTCCCCATTAAGATAATAGCAACACCTGTCATCTTAGCTAGACCATAAGACATATATGTTTTTAAATTAGATAATTTACCCATAGCTGCACATCCTACAATTCCTCCTACTGGAAGAGCAATAAGTGGATCTACAGAAATTCCTGCAATAGGTCTAAGTGCTAATAATCCAATAGTAATAATAGGTCCTAAAATAGCTGGTAAAAATCTAGGTAGTTCTTTTTCCATTTCATGTTCGTCTGACTCTGTAACTTTTCCACCTTTATTTATAAGCGTTTTAGCTATAAAGACAGTAGCTACTAAACCAAACAATGCTGGAACAATATTGGCAGCCATAAGAGATGATAATTCTACATGAAAACTTTCTGCTGCGGCAATTGTATTTGGGTTAGGAGAGATAATATTTCCTGACTTTCCTCCTCCAATCATTGCTAATAATATTGCCATCTTAGATAAATTTAACCTTTTAGCTATAGCTAATGCAATTGGAGAAACTGTAATTACTGCTACATCAACAAATACTCCTACAGAAGTAAGTATCAAAGTTGCTAGAGCTAGTGCTAATAGTGCTCTTTTTTCTCCTAATTTTTTAATAATAGTTTCTGCTATTTGACCTGCAGCTCCTGACTCAATAAGTACACCTGCTAAAACTCCAGCAGTTAAAATTCTAAGTACAGCTGGTGTAATTCCTTTAGCTCCATCTACCATAAGTGTGACTGTATCTGGTAAAGATGCTCCACCTGCTAATCCACCGATTAATGCACCTACTATAAGTGAATATGCAGGTTGATTTTTTCTGACAATTAAAATGATTGAAATTATTAATCCTAAGACTGCTCCAAATGCTGATACTTGCAAATTTGTTCCTCCTATTTTTTTATTATTTTTATAAGTCTAAATATTTCTTCTACATTTTTTTCTACTAATATTTTTGCTCTTTCAGGATTCATAGCTTCTTCTAATGACATTGGATAATTCATTATAGAAAATACAGAATCAATTCCATAATTATGCACTTCTCCTGCATCATCAGCAACTCCACCAACTATGGCTATGACAGGAATATTTTTAGTTTTAGCTAATTTTGCCACTCCTATTGGAGCTTTTCCCATAATAGATTGAAAATCCATTCTTCCCTCACCAGTAATTACAAAATCTGTATTTTCTAACTTTTCTGCAAGTTTGACTTCTTCTAATACAATCTCGATTCCTGGTCTAAGTTTTCCATTTAAAAAAGCTAAAAAACCACCACCAATTCCACCAGCAGCACCAGATCCAGGAACATGAGCTATATCAATATTTAACTCTGTTTTAATTACTTTGGAAAAATGCTTCAGACCTTTGTCTAAATCTAGAACCATCTCTTCAGTAGCACCTTTTTGTCTAGCATAGACATGAGCAGCACCATTTTTTCCATAAAATGGGTTGTCAACATCACAGGCAATCAAGAACTTACATTCTTTTATTTCAGGTAATAACTTAGAGGTATCTATTTTTTTCACTTTCACAAGTTCTTTTCCACCATAACCTAATTCAATTCTATTTTCATCAAAGAATTTTACTCCAAGAGCTTTCATCATCCCCATTCCACTATCATTAGTGGCACTACCACCAATTCCAATGATAAACTCACGACATCCTTTAGATATAGCGTCTTTTATCATTTCTCCAAGACCATAAGTAGTGGTTTCCATAGGGTTTCTTTGTTCTTTAGTGATAAGATGTAACCCAGTAGCAGCAGCCATTTCGATTATTGCAGTTTTTCCATCTCCTAAAATACCATATTTAGCTTTTATGGGAATCATTAGTGGATTTGAGACACTAATCTCAATAATTTTTCCATTAGCTCCTTCAACTAGAGATTCTACAGTCCCTTCTCCACCATCAGCCACTGGAATTTTTACAATTTCAGCTTGAGAAAAAACTTTTTTTATCCCTTTTTCAACTGAATTAGCCAATTCACTAGATGACAAACTTCCTTTAAATGAATCAATAGCAATAACTACCTTCATTTGTTAATCCTCCTAATTATATTTATTTTTATCAAAATATTATTTTGATTATAGCATAAATTAACACTATTTATATGAAAATAAAAACTTAGAAAT
>QNYN01000088.1 GCA_003973585.1 Fusobacteriota bacterium
TGGAAAAGGTAGAAGGGGAAATACTTGGGTATCTCCTAAAGGGGCAGGATTATTTAGTTTTGCTTTAAAGGAAGATAAATTATTAACTTCTAAAGATTATAGCTTGTTGCCCCTTATTGCTGGAATATCTATGATAGAAGCATTAAAAAATATAGAAAACTTAGATTATAAATTTAAATGGCCAAATGATGTTTATTTAAATGATAAAAAGTTAGCAGGAATATTGATAGAAAAAATAGAAGGTTTTTATATTATAGGTATGGGTATAAATATAAATAATGAAGAATTTGGAGAAAATAATAATGGTATTTCATTAAAAACTGCTACAGGAAATAATTATGAAATAGAAGAAGTTATAGATATGTTATTTATGATTTTCAAAAAAACTTGGGCAAGGTATGTAAGAGGTCAATGGGAGAGATTATTAGGAGATATCAACGAAAAAAATTATTTAAAAGGTAAAGATATTATAATAATAAATGGAGATAAAAAAATAGAAGGAAAAGCAGGAAAAGTCCTTGAAAATGGAAAGTTAGAAGTTACTACAAAAGAAGGAGAAATAGAACTTATGGTAGGAGAGATTCATATAAAGTTATAAGGAGTTTAAGTATGAAAAAAATAGTTAAATTTCAAATGACAAATTTATTGATATTATTTATTATTTCTATAATTTTAGCAATGCTATTAAATATACCAGAGAGTATTCAAAATATCTTGAAAGTTAGAAGCTATTATGTAATAGCAATTTTTATGAATCTTTTTCCAATTGCGTTTTTTGTTTTAAAGTTTAAAAGATTTAAAAAGTATCCTATATTTTTTATAGTTGTAGTATTTTATTATTTGATAATTATGCCTATTTGGAGTAGTTTTACATTTAATGGAATAACATTTCGAGAGCTTAGTCTAGGAATGGGAAAATTAGGAGCTTTAAATATAATTATTGGATTAAATATATTACTTTTATTAATATCTCAAATATTTATTTTAAAATATGTTTTCATAGATATAATTTTAGGTCTTAGAAAAGCTAGAAACACAGATATAGGAATTGTGTTTTTAACATATATTACTATAGGTGTGACATTTGGATTTTTATATGTAGTCTTAGTTAGAAATGATAATAATGCTATCAGTGGAATGTTATTAAAAAATTATAATGGGATGGAAATTTATTTTAGAAGTATTTATTTTAGTTTTATTACTTTGACGAGTGTTGGATATGGGGAAATAATACCAAAATCATTAATTGCTCAAGGTTTAGTAACATTAGAAAGTGTTTTAGGAGTATTATTACTTAGTTTTTCTCTTGGAATTGTATTTAGCTCAAATTTAAATTCTTCTAATGAAAAAAAAGAAGATTCTGTAGAAGAAGATAAATATAAAATTTTAAAAAAACAATTAATGAAAGAATTTGAAGAAAGTTTAGATAAAAATTTAGAGAAAATAATAGAAAAAGAAAAGGAGCAACTATGGAAAAAGTAGTAGTTGGATTAAGTGGAGGGGTAGACTCCTCTGTAACAGCATACATACTAAAAAATAGTGGATATGAAGTAATAGCTGTAACCCTTAAAATGGAAAAGAATTCTCAAGGAGAAATAGAAGAAGCTCAAAAAATAGCCAAAAAATTAGAAATTGTTCATAAAATTTTAGATGTTTCCAAAGAATTCGAAGAAATAGTTATAAAAGATTTTTTAGAAGGGTATAATAAAGGGACTACTCCTTCCCCTTGTGTTGTTTGTGACGAAAGGATTAAAATAAAAAGTTTGGTAGATTATGCTAACACTATAGGGGCAAAATATATTGCCACAGGACATTATTGTAATTTAGAATATTCTCCTAAAATGGATAAATTTCTCTTGAAAAATGCTACTGATATAAGAAAAGATCAAACTTATATGCTTTATAGATTAGGCGAAGAAACTTTAAAGAGAATGAAATTTCCGTTATATAATTTTACAAAAGCAGAAGTTCGTGAAATAGCCAAAAAAATGGGATTAGAGATTTATAATAAAAAAGATAGTCAAGGAATTTGTTTTGCACCAGAAGGGTATAAAGAATATTTACAAAAAAAATTAGGAGAAAAAATAGAAAAAGGTAATTTTGTAGATGAAGATGGAAATATAATAGGAACTCATGAGGGATATCAATTATATACAATAGGTCAAAGAAGGGGATTGAATATAAAGAAACCTAAACCTTATTTTATATTAGATATTAGACCTTCTAAAAATGAAATATTATTAGGAGATTATGATAAACTTTATATATCAGAGGTAGAATTAATAGACTATAAATTTGTAGTAGAAATAGAAAAATTATTAAAAGTAGAATTAATGGCAAGGCCAAGATTTTCTAGTCGTGGATTTATGGGAAAATTAAAAAGAAAAATAATAGATGGAAAAGAACGAATATATTTTGAATATAATGAAAAAAATCCTCAAAATGCTAAAGGTCAACATATGGTATTATATTTTGGTGAATATTTAGTTGGTGGAGGAGTAATAGGATGATAGATAAATTACTAGGATTAAAAAAAGGGGTGGGATATGAAAAAGTTAATGATGTTAGTGGTATTAATGCTAATTTTAATAGGATGTAGTAACAATAATAATAAAAATAAAAGATTAGTTTTTAAAGAAAATATTATAGAAGTAACAATAGACAGTATAGAAGAACAGGAACTTCCAGCAGGGTCAGAAATAACATTTAAATTGTGGGGGTATGACACACAAGTAGCAGATGCAAAGGCCACACTACTTAATGAATATACTTATGAATTATCAAAACTACCTGTAACTTATGGATTAGATTATAAAAAAGAGTGGGATAAAAAAATAACACCAGGGGACAGTGGTGAATATGGATACTATGTAACAGTTGAAATAAAGAGTGGAGATTCAAAAGAATATAAAGTAGATTACAACTCAATGGATAAAGAATATTTTGGAACTAAAAAAACAAATATTCGAGATGTTTCAGGGTTAATTTTTATAAAAAAAGCCATATAAAAAATAAAAGATACCAAGGAGTTG
>QNYN01000112.1 GCA_003973585.1 Fusobacteriota bacterium
CCAATACCTCGTACTATAACTTTTGGAATAAATTTAGGATTTTAGAGAATAGTTTAATGTAGAAAATCAATGAATTGTGTTTCAGTTAAAAAAATAATAAGATGAAAAAAACAAGAATATATATAACATTAGCATCAGCATTGATATTGCTGTTTAGTTCGTGTTCAAAAGATTTTTTGAATACACCTGCACCAAATATTTCTGATGAATCTTACTTTAGTTCCGATGAGGCTGCACTTAGCGCTTTAGCAGGAGCATATGATCCCATCACTCGTTACGATTATTTCCAAATAGGAGAGTGGATGATAGGAGATGTTGTATCTGACGATGCAGAAAAAGGAGGAGAAGGACCTGGTGATTTTGCTGAAGGTCAAGATTTGAAAGAGTTTAGAGCAAATTCAGAAAATAGTATACTAGCAGCTCGTTGGAGTCAACCTTATGTTGGGATAAATAGAGCAAACAAATTGATAGATGGAGTTAAGGATAACGATAAAATATCTAAAGATTTGGCTGAAAGAGTAGTAGGTGAAGCAAAGTTTTTAAGAGCTTGGTATCATTTTACTTTGTCAAAAGTGTTTGGTAAAATACCAGTAATAAATAAAGTATTGATGCCATCAGAATTTACTCTACCTCAAAGTTCTATTGAAGAGGTTTATGCACAAATAGAAAAAGACCTTACAGAGGCAATAGAAGTTTTACCTAAAAAGAGTGAGCTTACTGCAGAAGAAATGGGTAGAGCTACTAAAGGTGCTGCACAGGCTATGCTTGTAAAAATGTACATTTTCCAAGAAAAATGGCAAGAAGCAGCTGATTTATCAGACAAAATTATTGCAAGCGGAGAGTATCAGTTAGAACCTAATTACGCTGACATTTTCACTGAAAAAGGAGAGAATGGAGTTGAGTCTGTTTTCGAAATTCAATATTTATCAATTGCAGGTGATGATAGTTGGGGAGATTCAAATGAAGGAAATGTAACTGCAATCTTCCAAGGAAGTAGATTACTTTATGATGATAAAGGAGATATAGTTAATGGATGGGGATGGGGATTCGATTGTCCTACTCAAGATTTGTATGATGAGTTTGAATCTGGCGATCCACGTTTAAAGGCAACAATTATTGCTGATGGAGATAAGGTTTTTGAGGGTACACCTGACGAGGAAACTATCTGTACTACTTTCACGGGTAATATTACAGGATATCACAGTTTGAAATATTATTTGCCTGCAAGTAGAAGAAATGATATGTCTGATTCTCCAAACAACTGGAGAGCTATTAGATACGCAGAAGTTTTACTTTGGAATGCTGAAGCTAAAGCTCACATTGGTGGAGATTGGCAAACGCCTTTAAATGAAGTTAGAGCAAGAGTAGGATTAGCTCCAACAACAGAAACTGATGCTCTAGAAGCTGTTTATCATGAGCGTAGAGTAGAATTAGCTATGGAGGGACATAGATATTGGGATTTGGTTCGTACAGGACGTGGAGATAAAATGCCTGGATATACTGAAAACAAGAGATATATGCCTATCCCTCAATCAGAATTGTCGCTTAATCCAAACTTAGTACAAAACCCATATTAATAGAACAGGCACAATGCATTTGTGTTGTGCCTAAATCTAAAAATCTTAATTATGAAAAAAATAATATATATAGCATCACTGATAGCTACGACTATTTTCAGTGCATGCTCTCCAAATATCGAAGTTCGAGATTTACCTTCGGAACTTCCAAAAACAGATATCACTGTTGATTATAGCGATCCTAATCAACCTATTTTATCTGTAAATGATGAAACTGTATTTTCTGCAAACTGGGATTTTGGATCTGGAGTTTTACTTCAAGGAAAATCAGTTAAAGGATTTTTCCCTCTTAAAGGGTATAAAAAATTCACACTTACAGCAATGAATGGAGCTGGACAGACTACAGTTGTTGACTCTATAGAAATAACACAAAGTAATCCTGATATGGTTTATGATATTCCTGAATTTGCAGCTTTAGTTGGAAAAAAAGGCGAAGGTGGTAAATATTGGGTTTACGATCAGGCTGTACCGGGAGAAGGAACTGTTTGTTATATGACAGCAAACTATGATTGGGAGGAATTTTGGTGGAATCCATATAATCCAGATGAAGAAGGACCTTCACCAGATGCTTTAAACGAAATGAAATTTGATCTTGAAGGTGGCTTTAATTATACTAGATATTCTACTAAAGATGTTGAGTTGGAAAAAGGAAATTTTGTTCTCGATGTTAAGAATATGAAAATTAAGTTTATTGGAGCTAATATTCCTGACTACAACGAGCAAAACTGTGATCCAGAGATGACAGCTACAGGAGAATACAATATTAAGGTACTTAACGAATATGAACTTTTGCTTTGGCAAGATCAGAGTCTTAAAAATCCTGATGATTTTGATTATGGATGGGCGTGGAAGTTTAAAGCAAGAGATTTAGATGCAGGTGATAACCCATTAACTAAATTAACAGGAAAAACTTGGGTTTACGATCAAAGTAATGTTACAGGAGATATAGGTTATTGTTATATGACTGCACGTTACGATTGGGAAGAGGCTTGGTGGAATCCTTACGATGAAGAAAATCCATCTAAAGATATAGATAACGAAATGGTTTTCTCTACAAATGGCGATTTTACTAGATATGCATCAGAGGGAGTTGAAGCAGAAACAGGTACTTTTACTCTTGATGCCGAAACAATGACTCTAAAGATTAAAGATGCGACTATTCCTGATGGAGATGATTCTTACTTGGGAGAAGATGCTAATCTGAATCCTGATGCAACAGCTACAGGTGAGTATAAAATTCAAATTCTTAGTGATACAGAGTTGTTATTGTGGCAAATTCAGTTTGATACAGGTAACGATGATGATGACTATGCTTGGGCTTGGAAATTTAAAGTTAAGAAAGAGGGGTAATAAGATAGTGATAGTAAGTTAGATTTTGGTACTGAAAAGCCATTCTGAACTCAAAAGGTG
>QNYN01000172.1 GCA_003973585.1 Fusobacteriota bacterium
GCTTCATTTGCAAGTTTTATAGTTGATTGTAATTTTGAATCGATCCATCTATCTACTAGTTCTAATTTTAATTCTGATTTATCTACACTATTTATATCAAAATCTTCTAAATTCATTAATACGAATCTAGATACATTCCATATTTTATTTCCAAAATTTCTTCCCATTTCAATTGATTTTTCAGAAAAATGTACATCTTGCCCTTGAGAAGTTGTATAAATCATAGTAAATCTAATTGCATCTGCTCCATATTTTTCAATTAAATCTAATGGATCTGGAGAATTACCTAAAGATTTAGACATTTTTCTTCCCTTTTCATCTCTAACTATTCCATGTAGATTTACAGTTTTAAATGGAATTTCTTTCATTTCGTACATTCCCATCATTACCATTCTAGCTATCCAGAAGAATAATATATCTGCTCCTGTTACTATTGTATCTGTAGGATAAAATCTTTCTAATAATTCTGTTTTTTCAGGCCATCCCATTGTAGAAAACGGCCATAATGCTGAACTAAACCAAGTGTCTAATACATCTGTTTCTTGTCTTAATTCAACTTCTTTTCCATAATGTTTTGTAGCTTGTTCCATTGCTTCTTCTTTAGATTTTGCTACAAAGATATGATTATCAGGACCATAATATGCTGGTATTCTATGTCCCCACCAAATTTGTCTTGATATACACCAATCTCTTATATTTTCTAACCAGTTATAATATACCTTTTCCCATCTTTTTGGCATGATTTTAATCTCACCATTATATACTACTTCTAAAGCATCCTTTGCTAAAGATTTCATATTTACAAACCATTGATGAGAAACTCTAGGTTCTATTGTTGTATCACATCTATAACATCCACCTACAGAATGAGGATGATTTTCTATTTTTTCCATAAACCCTAATTTTTCTAAGTCTGCAACAATCTCTTTTCTAGCTTCTTCCCTAGTTAATCCTTGGTATTTTCCACCATTTTCATTTATTTTTGCATCTTTAGTTAAAATATTGATTATTTCTAAATTATGTCTTTTTCCAATCTCAAAGTCATTAGGATCATGAGCAGGAGTCATTTTTACTACTCCAGTTCCAAATTCCATATCTACATAATCATCTGCAATAATTGGGATTTCTCTATTTGTAAGTGGTAAAATAACAGTTTTTCCTATTAGATGCTTATATCTATCATCTTCAGGATGTACTGCTACCCCTGTATCTCCTAACATAGTTTCAGGTCTAGTAGTTGCTACTATAAATACCTCATCTGAATCTTTTACAGGATATTTAATATGCCACATACTTCCTGCTTTATCTGTATGTTCTACTTCATCATCGGCTAATGCTGTTCCACATCTAGGACACCAGTTAACCATATATTCACCTTGATAAATAAGCCCATCATTATATAATTTTATAAAAATTTCAGATACTGCTTCTGATAATCCTTCATCCATTGTAAATCTTTCTTTTTCCCAGTCAAGAGAAGCACCTAATTTTCTTAGTTGAGTTGTTATTAATCCACCATGCTTTTCTTTCCATTCCCATGTTTTTTCGATGAATTTTTCCCTTCCTAAATCTTCTTTTGTTAATCCTTCTTCTGCTAATTGTCTTTCTACTTTATTTTGAGTAGCTATCCCTGCATGATCTGTTCCAGGCATCCAAAGAGTATTATATCCACTCATTCTTTTATGTCTAATAAGTACATCTTGAATTGTATTATTTAATACATGTCCCATATGTAATATTCCTGTAACATTTGGAGGTGGCATAACTATTGAATAATTAGGCTTATCTTCGTCCATAGTTGCTCTAAAATATCCATTGTTTTCCCATACCTTATACCATTTGTCTTCTATCTCCGATGGAGAATATACCTTCTCTAATTCCGTCATAACTGACCTCCTAAGTTTAATTTACAAAAAAATAGTAGCTATTCATATAAAATAGCTACTTAATCTCTTTAATGTTATATAAAGGGTTTATAGAAATTAAAAACCATAGCTATCACCTATATCAAATTGATTAAAATGTGATTAACTCTGACCTCTACTTTTCTCATAGAAACATTTCCTCCCTCTAATTTATTAATAAATTTTATCACTTTTTATCTTAATTGTCAATTTAGAAATAACTATAAATAAAATCTTTGTCCCCTATCTATAATATTATATTTTTCGACTAAAATTGAAAAAAAGACCAATTCATGATAATATTAGTAGAAAATAATTATAGAATCAATGATAGGGGAGATGAATATGGAAGAACGAAAAAATGTATCAGTAGGAGGACAAGCAGTCATAGAAGGAGTTATGATGAAAGGTCCTGAAGTCTTAGCTACAGCAGTTCGAAGACCTACTGGTGAGATTGTATATAAAGTAACAAAATTAAAACCTTCAATGAACTTTTTAACAAAAATTCCTTTTATTAGAGGTGGAGTTATTTTATTTGAAACTCTAATTTTAGGTACTAAAGAACTTTCATTTTCTGCTAATGAAGCAGGAGAAGAGGAAGAAAAATTAGGTGATAAAGAACTTATAATGACTGTAGTAGCAGCTTTAGCTCTAGGAATAGGACTATTTATGGTACTTCCATCGGTTATTAGTGGATTTTTATTTAAAAATAATCTTATGTATTCTAATATTTTTGAAGGTGTTTTAAGAATCTTATTTTTCTTAGTATATATAAAGTTAATTTCTCTTTCTAAAGAGATTAAGAGGGTTTTTGAGTATCATGGTGCAGAACATAAATGTATTTATGCTTTTGAAAATGGGGAAGAGTTAAAAAAAGAAAATGCTCTAAAATATACGACACTACATCCTAGATGTGGAACTAGTTTTTTATTAATTGTTATGATTATCAGTATTGTTGTTTTTTCTAGTTTAGACTTTATAATTCCACAACCTGACAGTATTTGGCTAAAAGTTGGATTAAAGGCACTTCTTAGAATAGGATTTATGCCACTAGTAGCAGGATTGTCTTATGAATTTCAAAA
>QNYN01000014.1 GCA_003973585.1 Fusobacteriota bacterium
ATTAAAATATAGACGATTTGTCTTTTGAAAAGATTACTTTACTGTGTTAGAATTTTAAACAGAAAAAGAAAAAATAT
This sequence comes from Fusobacteriota bacterium, assembly GCA_003973585.1. The sequence continues at coordinate 78 of QNYN01000014.1, forward strand.
TTTAGGAGGCATAAAAAATGAGAAAGACAATAATTGCAGGAAACTGGAAAATGAACAAAACACATACAGAGGCAGCTGAAACATTAAAAGAATTAGCAGCTTTAGTTAAAGATAAAGAGAACTTAGGAGGAGTAGAAGTAATAATCGGAGCTCCATTTACAGCTTTAGAATCAGCAGTAAGAGCTACAGCTTCAACACCTATATCTATTGCAGCAGAAAACATGAATGAAAATGAAAGTGGAGCATTCACAGGAGAAATCTCTGCAACTATGTTAAAAGAGTTAGGAGTAGAATATGTAATTTTAGGACATTCTGAAAGAAGATCTATCTATGGTGAAACTGATGCAGTAATCAATGCAAAGGTAAAAGCAGCATTAAAATCAGGATTAAAGCCAATCTTATGTATTGGAGAGCAATTAGAAGATAGAGAGTCTGGAAAAACTAATGAAGTTAACGGAACTCAATTAAGAGCAGGATTAGAAGGTGTAACTGCAGAAGAAATGGCTAATGTTATAGTTGCATACGAACCTGTATGGGCTATTGGAACTGGAAAAACTGCAACTCCTGAAATGGCTGAAGAAACTCATGCATTTGTAAGAAGTGTATTAGTAGAATTATTTGGAAATGATGTTGCTGAAGAAGTAACTATTCAATATGGTGGATCAATGAAGCCAGGAAATGCAAAAGAATTATTAGCACAAAAGAACATAGATGGTGGATTAGTAGGAGGAGCAGCATTAGAAGCTGAGTCATTCTACGGTATCATTGCAGCAGGAAAATAATAATAATAATTTAAATAAAAATTAGATTTAGACACAGATTTATACAGAGATTTTGAGTACACAGAGAAAATGAGCTCTCAGTGGGCCTCACTTTTATTCTGTGATTTCTGTGTCTTTTTATAAAAAAATAGGAGTTGAATATATAATGAAAAAGAAACCAGTTATGTTGATGATATTAGATGGTTGGGGAATAAATGACCATAAAAATGAAAAAAATGCTATTGTAGCGGTACATCCTAAGAATATTTCAAATTTTTTAGATACTTATCCTAATTCAAGAATTAAAGCAGCAGGAGAAGCAGTAGGACTACCTGAAGGACAAATGGGGAACTCAGAAGTTGGACATTTAAATCTTGGAGCTGGAAGAATAATGTATCAACCTTTAGTGAAAATATCAAAGGATATTAGAGATGGAGAATTTTTTGAGATAGAAACATTAAAAACAGCATTTAATCATGCAAAAGAAAACAATAGTGCAGTTCATTTAGGTGGATTAGTATCTGATGGAGGAGTACATTCTCATATAAATCATATTTATGGATTATTAGAAATGGCTAAAAAAACAGGTGTAGAAAAAGTATATATCCATGCTTTTCTTGATGGAAGAGATACACCACCTCAATCAGCAGAGAAATATATAGCAGAATTAGAAGAAAAAATAAAAGAGATAGGTGTAGGAGAAATCGCTACTGTAAGTGGTAGATACTATGCTATGGATAGAGATGGGAATTATGATAGAACTAAATTAGCTTATGATGTTATTGCTAATCAAATAGGAAATAGAGCTCCTAATGCACTTACAGCAATTAAAGATTCATATGCAAATGAAATAAATGATGAATTTGTAATGCCAACTATGATAGAAGGAGTAGAAGGAAAGTTAGAAGATGGAGATGTATTTATTAACTTTAACTTCAGACCTGATAGAGCTAGACAAATAACAAGAGCAATTAATGATAAAGACTTTACTGGATTTGAAAGAGAGTATAAAGATATAAAAGTTTTATGTATGAGACAATATGACTCTACTATTGATGCAGATATTATTTATGTAGATGATAAAACTAAAAATACATTAGGAGAAGTTTTAGCAAATAATAACCTTAATCAATTAAGAACAGCAGAAACTGAAAAATATGCTCATGTAACTTTTTTCTTTAATGGTGGAGAAGAAATTGCATTTAAAAATGAAGATAGAAAATTAGTATCATCTCCTAAAGTAGCAACTTATGATATGCAACCTGAAATGAGTGCTTATGAAGTAACTGATGGAGTATTAGAAGCATTAGAAGAAGATAAATATGATGTTATTATATTAAACTTTGCTAACCCAGATATGGTAGGACATACAGGAAACTTTGAAGCAGCTAAAAAAGCAGTAGAAGTAGTAGATGAATGTGTAGGAAAAATAGCAGAAAAAATGTTAGAATTAGACGGAGTTCTTATGATAACAGCAGATCATGGAAATGTAGATTTAATGGAAGATCCAGAGACTCATGTTCCATTTACTGCACATACTACAAATGATGTTCCATTTATATTAGTATCTAATAGATATAAAGATGCAGAAGTTACAGATGGAAAATTAGCTGATTTTGCTCCTACAATCTTAACAGTATTAGGTGTAGAAGTGCCAAAAGAAATGACTGGAAATATATTAATTAAATAATCTTTTATATAAAAAGGCTAGAAATTTCTAGCCTTTTTAGTATATAAATATATTTACATTACATTGTAATCAAATTGTTCTTCTTGATGTGTTTCATGTCCTTCAACTTCATCTTCAAATTCACCATTAGGCATAACAGTACGAATCACATACTTATTAAATGATGGATTAAAGAATTTATATTTATAACTTCCATCCATACGAGCATTTACCCAAACACCTGAACAAAGAGGTGTTTCATCACGATAGAGAGTCCAAGAATCGTAATCTTTTGTAACTGCATAGTCACCATTTGCAAAAACTTCAATTTCTCTTCCATTACAAAGTTCTTTTTCTCCGTGAAATAGGTGAAAATTTTTAAATTTATCACAATAAATATAATAATCCTTGTGATATGGGATTTTTTCTATACTATCTTTTTCAACAGTAGTAAGTTCGTCCATCCATTTTGCCA
>QNYN01000039.1 GCA_003973585.1 Fusobacteriota bacterium
CACTCTTTTTTCCAAAATTATCACCATCCTTTGTAATCTGTAATCAAAATATTGAAAAAAAAGAAAACCTATATTTCTATAGGTCATCTCTTTATAATTTTCTACTAATCTTTATACTTATATTCTTTGAAAGATATTTTATGGAAAACAGCATATAGAATAGGGATTATTCCTAATGTGATTCCTAATCCAAATATCAATCCAAATATCATTGTAACAGCCATTCCCTCAAACATTACTCCTCCACCTAACCATAATGGAACAAGTCCACATACAGTTGTAGCAGTAGTTAATATTATAGGTCTAAATCTAGACTGTGCTGCATGAATTATTGCATCTGCAGGAGCACGGCCATTTTCATCTTTTTGAATATTAATATTATCAATAAGTACAATTGCGTTATTTATTATGATTCCTACTAAAGATAACGCTCCTAATATTGGCATAAATCCAAATGGTAATTGAGTTATTCCCAATCCAACTGTAATTCCTGTTATTAATAATGGTACTGCTGCTAATATTGTAAATAATATTGTAAATGAGTTAAATTGGATAATTAATAATAAAATTATAAGTATTCCTGCAGTTGGAAAGTTAGCAGATAAGTTTGTATTTGCTTTGTTACTATTATAATACTCCCCTTTAAAACTGTAACTATATCCTTGATCCCATTCTGAAGATATTTCATCTAAAAGTGGTTTTATCTTCAATGTTTGCTCAACTGCACTACCAGGATCATCTAATCCTACTTGATACATCATTGCTTTTATTTTATCCCTTCTTACAATCTTTGGAGCTTCCCATACAGCTTCTATCTTTGCTACTTGTCCCAGTGGAATAGAAGTACCTAAAGTTTGATTATATATAGGTGTATTTTTTAATACTTCTATATCCTCACGAGAAGCACCTTGTGATCTAAGCATTACAGGGATTAATCTGTCTTCTTCTCTATAATCAGTTAATTTTATACCACTTAATATACTATTTAAAGAAATAGCAATATCTTGACTGGTAAGCCCTGCACGAAGTGCTCTCTGTTGATCTATTTCAACATTGAATTTTCTATTTTTTACTCCCCAATCTATTTTAGTATCATTTATACCAGTAACATTTTCTTTTACTATTTTTTCAACTTGTGCCATATATTCTCTTAATTTTTCTTCATTTCTACCAGATACTCTAATTTCTATAGGACGATCACTTGGAGCTCCATTTTGTAAAGTATCTATTTTCATATTAGCATCTGGATAATTATCTTCAAACCATTTTATTAATGTAGGTTGTAAATCTGATTTGATAAAATCAAAACTTGTTGCATTTATTATGGCAAAAGCTAGATTTGGTTGACTCATTTTAGGAGTATGAGATAAAACATATCTTGGTGCACTTTCTCCTATGAATGTTCCAACACTTAAAACTCCTTCTTTCTCATATTCTACTAATGTTCCACCTGCTAAAAGATTTGAAAAAAACGGTGGTTTAACTTGTTTTGGATCTTCTAAAAAATATTTTTCTCTCATAAATTCTTCAGCATCTTTTACCATTTTAGTAGTTGTTTCTATAGAAGTTCCAAATGGTAATTCCACTTCTGCTGTTAAAAGTGGTGTATCTTTAAGTGGCATAAATTGAACTTTTACAAAAGTTTTAAACCCTAAAACACCTATAAAGAATATTCCTATAATAGTGGCAACAGAAATAGGTTTAAACTTCAGTGCTTTCATTAAGAATCCTCTATACATCTTATAAAATTTACTGTTGTATCCTTCATCTTGCTTTTCTACTTTTAAGAAAAGTACACATAGTAATGGAATTAATGTAATACCTAAAATCCATGATAAACCTAAACAAATTGCAACAACATAAGTTATCGGTCCTGTATATTCACCCATTGTTCCTAATGCCATGGCAATAGGTAAGAATGCCGAAATAGTTACCATAGATGAAATCATTAATGGCCATTTTAAAGTTCGTGTAGCTTCTAAAGCAGCTTCAACTTTTCCCATTCCCTTTTCCATATTTACCATGATAGCTTCTGATATTACGATACCATTATCAACTAACATTCCTAAAACTATTATAAGGGCAGCTAATGATATTTGATCTAAACTTAAACCAAAATAACTTAAGAAAATCATTGCTGATGCCATTACAATTGGAATTAATGAAGCTACAATGGCTCCTATTCTAAGTCCTAAAAATATTATTAAAACTAACATTACTGTTAATATAGATTGAACTACATTCGATATAAAACTTTGAATACTTTTATCAACTCTTCCTGCTTCCTTAACTAAATATTCAAATTCTACACCTATAGGATAATTACTCTTTATTACTTTGAGTTTTTCATCTATTTCATTTTGTAAATCTATAATATTTCCACCATGTTTTAAAGAAATAGCTAAAAATATCGTATCGTTACCATTGAACTTTTCTTTTGTCACCATTGGCTCTTGGTATGCTCTTCTTACATGAGCTATGTCAGATACTTTAACTAAATTCCCTTTAGGTAGTCTTATTACAGTATTTTTTATATCTTCTACTGAATTGAAGTTTCCACTTGGTTCAAATGATAATCTCTCTTCTCCTAATAAAATTTGTCCTCCAGGAGAAAGTATATTTGTATTTTCTAAAACTTGTTTTAAATATCCAGGAGATATTCCAAATTGTGATAATTTTGCATTGTCATACTCAATAAAAACATTTTCAGGTCTAACACCATATTTTACTATCCTTCCAACATTCTTCATTGTTAAAAGTTCTTCCATTGAATATTTTGATATTCTTCTAAGTTCTTCCATTGAATACCCATCTGCTGTAATAGCTATTATCGTACCATATACATCTCCAAAATCATCATTTACATATGGCCCTCCTATCCCTGTTGGAAGATCTTTTTTAGCATCATCTACTTTTCTTCTTAATTTATCAAATACTGGTCTCATCTCTACATATTCATCTTTAAATTGAACTGTTA
>QNYN01000144.1 GCA_003973585.1 Fusobacteriota bacterium
TTGAAGCTGATGAATTTGAAGCTATTCGGATATGTGATTATGAAGGAAAGAGCCAAATTGAAGCTAGTGAAATCATGGGAATATCTCGTGGAACTATTCAAAGATTATTAAATTCTGGTAGAAAAAAAATTGTCGATTGTTTTCTAAATAAAAAAGCTATTATTATTAAAAATGAGCATTAAAATTAAATATTAAAATATAGGAGGAACAAAATTATGGAATTAAGAATCGCATTTCCTACAAATGACAGATTAAATGTTGAAGAACATTTTGGACATTGTGCTGAATTTAAAGTTGTAAATACAAAAGATGGTGTAGTAGTATCAGAAGAGTTTATCACTCCACCACCCCATGCACCTGGAGTATTACCAAGATTTTTAGGAGAACAAAAAATAACTACTATTATAACTGGTGGAATGGGAGCTATGGCTATTAATTTATTTAAAAATCAAAATATCGATGTTATTTTAGGAGCTTCTGGAACAATTGCTGAAAATTTAGATACATTTTTAGAAGGAGAATTAGCTTCTAAAGGATCTGCTTGTAGTCATGATCACGGTGACCATGATTGTAACCATTAAAAAAAATTATAAAGAAAAATTGGAGGACTAGTATGAAAATATCAATATGTTCAAAAAAAAAGGGATTAGACAGTCAAGTTGATGAAAGATTTGGTAGATCAGAATTTTTTACCATTATTGATTTAGACACAATGACAGTTGAAACTATTGAGAATACTGCAAAAGATAAAGCAAGTGGTGCAGGTGGAGAAGCTGTGAAATTACTCTCAAAACATGGTGTAGATATAGCTATTGTTCCTCATTTAGGACCTAAAGCAGAAACTGCCATGGAGGCATTTGAAATAAGAACTTTTTCTCAAGGAGACTATAAAAATGTTGGAGAAGTTTTAGAAGCATATAAAAATGGTAACTTAAGGGAAAATATTAAGAAAAAAGGACTGACTAGAGTATGAAGATAGCTATTTTAAGTGGAAAAGGTGGTACTGGTAAAACTACTGTTACTTCTAATTTTGCTTTTAGCATTAAAAATTCTATTAGTATTGACTCTGATGTAGAAGAACCAAATTTACATATTTTTATGGAAATGAAAAATTCTAATTCAGAACCTGTCTATACTCTTTATCCTTCTATTGATGAAAATCTATGTGATTTATGTGGAAAATGTGGTGATTTTTGTAATTATAATGCAATTATGCCTGCTAAAAATAAGGTACTTGTTTTCAAAGAAAGTTGCCATGATTGCGGTGGTTGTAAATTAGTGTGTCCACATGGAGCTATCACATATGAAAAAAGAGAAATTGGAAAAATTTTTAAAGGGAAATCAAAATATGATACTGAAATTTACTATGGTCTTCTAAACATTGGAGAGATGTCTGGAGTTAAAATAATAAATCAATTAAAAAAATATTCTAACTTTGATGAAAAGACTATTTTTATTGATTCACCACCAGGAACATCTTGTGCTACAGTAGCTGCAGTGGAAGATGTTGATTATGCAATCATTGTCTCAGAACCTACACCATTTGGAGTTAGTGATATGAAAATGGTTGTTGACATGTTACGAGAAATGGAAATTCCTTTTGGATTAATTATTAATAAAGCAGGATTAGGAGATAATGAAATTTATAATTACTGCAATAATGAAAATATAGAAATTTTAGGAGAAATTCCTTTTGATAAAAAAATAGCTGAACTTTATGCAAGTGGAAATATATTTAGTGAATCTCTTCCAGAGTATAAAAATTTCTTTAAGGATATCTATAAAAATATAATGAAAAAGAAGGGATTATTATGAATATAAATGAAATTGTAGTTATCTCAGGAAAAGGTGGCACTGGTAAAACTACATTAACAGCTTCTCTTATCCCATATTTAGAAGATTTAGTCATTGCTGATTGTGATGTAGATGCACCAGATTTAAATATATTATTAGAACCAACGATAAAATCGGTTCATAAATTTATAGGATTAAAAAAAGCTAGTATCAATAAAGAAAAATGTATTCAATGTGGTTTGTGCAATAGACATTGCAAATTTTCTGCTATTTCTGAAGAAATAATATTAAATACCACTAAATGTGAAGGTTGTGGTGTATGTGAATTTGTTTGTCCTGTAGACACTATTTCTATGGAAGATGCCGTTGTTGGAGATCTTTATGAATCTTCTACAGCTTTCGGTGATTTTATACATGCAAAACTTGTTCCTGGAGAAGAAACTTCTGGAAAATTAGTAGCTAAAGTTAGAAAAAGAGCTAGGGAACTGGCAGTATTAAATAATAAAAAAAACATAGTTGTAGACGGATCCCCTGGAATAGCTTGTAATGTTATTAGCTCAATTACAGGTGCAAGTCAAGTTATTATAGTTACAGAACCTACTTTTTCTGGAATTCACGATTTAAAAAGAATACATGAACTTACTAAAAAATTTAACCTTAAAACACAAGTTGTAATTAATAAATTTGATCTTTCTCCTTCTCATACTGAGATAATAGAAAAATACTGTTTAGAAAATAATATTTTAATCGGATTAAAAATACCGTTTACTAAACAGATTGTAGAATCTATAGTTAATAAAACTATACCTTCTGTAGGAGAAAAAGAATTTTTTGAAAAAATTGGATTTTTTAAATTTTTAGATAATTTACTTTCAACTTAATTTAAAGAAAATAAAATGGGTATCTCTATCAAAGGGATACCCATTTCTAATTTTAAAATATAATTTTATTACTTTGCAGGAATAGTTAATTCTTCTCCAGCAATTATTACATCTGGATTAGAGATTCCATTAGCTTTAGCTAGTTTTTCCCAAGACATATCATATTTCAATCCAATTCTATATAAGTTATCTCCATATTGAATAGTATATGTTTCAGGTTCTTCTTCTGTAGGAGCTTCTTCCACTACTGGTACTTCTTCTACAGGTGTAGTTTCCTCCATTGCTGGTGCTTCC
>QNYN01000207.1 GCA_003973585.1 Fusobacteriota bacterium
ATTTAAATAAATTAGATTATTTATTAGAAGCTGTAGAGAGAAAAATTCAATATTATGGAGTACGATTTAAAAATAATTTATATATCAATAAAAATTTAAGAAAATATACAGGAAAAGTTGCAACACTGAGATATAACTCCTTTGATTTGTCTACCTTAAAAGTATATTTAGAAGATAAATTTTTATTTACAGTTTATTTAAAAGATGAGGTTAAAGAATAAAAAAAGTGTGACTCGAGTAGAAAAAAACTCATAATCACACTTTTTTTGTTTTAATAATATTTATTTTTTTTGCTTCTTTTTTCTTTTTCTTAGTAGAATAAGATCTCTTAAATAATGTTCATCCTTTGCATTTAACCAATTTTCACGGAAATTTTCATCTTTTATTAGAGAGGCAATAGATGCTAATGTTTGTAAGTGTAATTTATTTAAATTAGGGCTACTAACAAATAAAAATACAGCTTTAATTTCAGGGTGTTTATTACTGAATCTAATTCCATCTTTACATCTAAATACTGCCATATGGAAAGTATCAATATCATCTATAATAATATGAGGGATTGCAGTAAAACCAGTAATAGCAGTAGTAATTTCATTTTCTCTTTCAAAAAATAATTTTTCTAATTCTTGGGGATCTTTATTTAAAATTGTAGAAAACTTTTCAGCTTCTAATTTTATAAGTTCTTCTAAACTAGTTGCCTTTTCCAAGTCTATAATAGGGGCATCCATAACAATTTTATCAAATTCTGTAAGTTCAATATCATCTCTTTGATGGATAATATCTCTTAATTCACTTTCAAGATTATGTCCTAATTTTATACTTTCAGTAATTCTAATTAAAAGGTGTAGAAGTGCATATTCATTACTAGAATTTTTCTTTCCATAAGTAAAATAAATAACTAAACTAATGAAAATAAGTCCAATACTAGATTCAATAGCTTTTATCCCTAATTGAGCAATAAAATAACTAAATACAAAGATTGTTAAAATCTGAATCCATGGATAAAGTGGTGCTATAAAAGATGGTCTATAGTTTGATAGATTACTTTCACGGATAATTATAACTGATAAATTAGTTAAAACATAAGTCATTAAAATAACAGCAGATGCAGTTTTTGCTAAAGTTTCTAATGGTAACATAAGAGATACAACCATTAAAATACCTGTAGAGATGATAGCAACTGTAGGAGTCTTAAATTTTTTATTAACTCCTCCTACAAACTCAGGGAATAACTTATCTCTACTAAGAGCAAGAGGATACCGAGAAGCAGCCATAATTCCTGCATTAGCAGTAGAAATAAATGCTAAAAGAGATGCAATTGTAAGAACAATATAACCAGGTGTACCTGCTAATATCCTTGCAGCATCTGCAATAGGAGTAAGGGAATTAGCAAGCTTATCATTAGGTAAAACTCCTACAGTAACAAATAAAGTAGCAGCATAAACTACTGTAATTACTAATATCGAAGATATCATTCCTTTAGGAATATTTACTTTGGGATTTTTTACTTCTTCAGATATAGAGGCAACTTTTAAAAGTCCACCAAAGGAAACGAAGATAAATGCAGCTGTAGAAACAACTAACCCAGCACTAAAAGAAGAAAAGACACTTCCTGTAGCTATTAATTCAAATTTATTTCCAACAAGGTCATAGACTTGTACAAAGGGATTAAAAAACTCTAAATTAATATTAAAAACACCAATAGCTATAAAGATTCCCATAAGTATAAGTAACCCAGTAACTAATATAATTTCAAAGGTACTAGCAATTTCAACTCCTACAATATTTAATATTAAGAATACCAAGGTAACAAGGGATGAAATAATAACTAGTGTCTGGTGATCGAGATTTGGACCAAAAATAAGCCCACCAATAACCCCAGCTATACCAAAGATAGCAAAAGCAGTTTTTAAACAAATAGCAAACCAACTAAGGACACCAGAAATAGTTCCAATAAGAGGACCTAAAGTTCTCATAATGAAAAAATAATCTCCACCAGCCTTTGGCATAGCAGTAGTTAGCTCAATAACTGATAAAATTCCAGTAAAGGCAATAAGCCCACCTAAAATATAACCAAATATCATAATAGGCCCAACTTTGCTAAAAGCTATTCCAGGAAGTATAAAGATTCCTGAACTGATCATAGCTCCTGCAGAAATACTAAAGACATCCATATATCCTAATTCTTTTTTTAACTCCATAACACCACCCCAATTAAATTTTCTATGTAATATGAGTATATAATGTTTAACCAAAGAATCAAACTAAATTAATATTATAGAATAACTAAAAAAAGTTAATATAGCTACTTTACAGAAATTTATACCCATATTTTCTTAGCCATTTTTGATGTTTTTTAGGAGTTTCAAGAAAATTTCCTATATATTCCCAATATTCCTTTGAATGATTAGGATGTTTTAAATGTCCTAATTCGTGGACAACAAGGTAATCGATAATGTGTCTTGGTGTCTTTATCAGGTTAGAATTAAATGTTATAGTTCCAGTAGAATAACAAATTCCCCAAGCAGATTTTAGTGGTTTAATCTTGATTTTCTTTGGATAAATACCCATAAGATTTGTATATTTTTTTAGACTTTCTTCTAAAATAATTTTTAATTTTTCTAAATACCATTTATCTAAGGAAGTATCATAATCTATATTTTCAGGCAAGATAGATTTTATTGTATCTAAAGGATAAAATTCACCTAAATAATAGTTACCTTTATTATCTTCTAAATCAGAGTATTTTTTTAATCTATCTTCTATCCAACTTTTTTTATCCTCTATTAATTTTAGTCCATTGGAATAAGATAAATTTATAGGAATACTTAAAATTATTTCTAAGTTAGGCTTTACCTGTAAAGAAATATTCTTTTTTTTCTTTTTTATAATGGTAATTTCCCTATAAGTATCGTCTATTTTTATATCGAATTTTTTCTTCATTTTTTAGCAA
>QNYN01000073.1 GCA_003973585.1 Fusobacteriota bacterium
TCATTTTTTTTCTAAATTCTTTAACTTTTATTCCTGTTGTTAATTTTACTAAGATAAAATTTGTTTCTGTTTTATATGGTTTTATTCCACTAATTTTTTCTAACTTCTTATACATAAAATTTTTCTCTTCTTTTATCCAATTTTCTGATTCTTTTATATAGTCTTTATCTTCTAATAAAACTTTCGTAGCTAACTCCGCTATCCCATTAACACTCCATGGTTCCCTTGTACTTTCAATTTTATCTTTTAACTCCATATCATAAGTTATACCATACCCTAACCTAAGCCCAGGGATAGCAAAAAATTTTGTTAACGCTCTCACAATAAATACATTTTTATGTTTAAATTCTACTAACGATTCTGCTAAACTTCCCTCTACAAACTCTATAAAAGCTTCATCTAAAAGGATATTTATACTTTTATTTTTACAAAATATTGCCAAATCATCTAAAATAACTTTATCTATAAACTTACCTGTGGGATTATTTGGATTACATATAATTAAAAGATCATATTTTTTTTCTAATTCTTTTTTTAATTGTGGAATATTTAATATAAAATCTTCATCTTCTCTTAATTCAAAATAATTTATATGACAGTTACTATTTCCACTTTTAATAGCCCGTTCATATTCTGCAAATGTAGGAGATATAATTAGAACTTTTTTAGGTTTTATATTTTTAGCATATAAAAACATAATTTCTGTAGCTCCATTTCCTACAATTATGTTTTTTATTTCTACTTTATTGTGTATTGCTATTACTTCTTTCATCTCATAATACTCTGGATCAGGATATTTTTCTAAAAGATCTAATTTTTCACATATTTTCTCTTTTAATTTTTTAGATATCCCTAAAGGGTTTATATTAGCACTATAATCTAATACTTCTATTCCCCTTTCACGCTTTAGTTTATGTATATTTCCACCATGTAGTTCCATGTTTTATTCTCCCTTTCTCTCACAAAATTAGACATAACTATTTTAGAAACTTAAAAAACTTTCAAACTAATATAAACAATTATCATTCCTAATATAGCTGAACCATACATTAAGTTTATATTTTTTTTTATATCTTCTAATTCAAATTCTTTTATTTTATCACCTATTGTAGGTTTTTCTTTCATAGTTCCAAAATAACTAGTAGCTCCTCCAAATTGTACACCTAATGCACCTGCAACTGCTGATTCTGACTGAGCTGAATTTGGACTTGCATGATTATATCTATCTCTAAAAAATACCTTCCAAGAATTTTTAAAATCATATCTAAAAAATAATGCAGATATAGGTATAAGAAATCCTCCTGTTATTCTAGCAGGTATAAAATTAGCTATATCATCTAATTTTGCTGAAGCCCAACCAAAATCAATATATTTATCGTTTTTATAACCGACCATTGAGTCTAGTGTATTTATTGCTTTATATCCCATTCCTAAAGCTACTCCAAGTGGTGTATTAGGAGCAATTAAATACCCTATAAAAATAAAAAAAAGAGGGGAAATTATTCCATCAACTGTATTTTCAGAAATAGTTTCCATAATACTTCTAATTATATCTTTTTCTTGCATATACCCAGTATCACGACTAACTAAATATGAAAGCTCTTTCCTCGCTAATCTCATATCTTTTTTCCTTAAAATGTTTAATACTTTTAAACCTTCTAAAGCAAGGGATTTAGTTGCAAATATTGTATATATCAAATAAATTTCTATAATTTCTAAATAACTAGAAATTAAATATGTTACTCCTATAGTCAGTCCCACTATTACTATTGTTAATATCATTCCACCTATTTTTTTATATTTATATAATAACTTTTCTAAAAAAGTAATAACTTTTCCAATAACTACTACAGGATGGAGTAAAGTTCTAGGATCTCCAAATACTAAATCTAGTAAAAATCCTGTTAATATTATATTTTCTACTCTCACTATATCTCCTCTACCAAACTATCTATATTTTCAAATAAATTAGGATATTCAATCTTAGGTCGCTTTAATACTACTACCTCTATTCCTAATTTTTTTGCTCCTTCTACCTTTTCAATTTCCCCGCCAGTACTACCACTTTCCTTAGTTACAATATATTTAATATTATAATTTTTATAAATAGCTATATTAAACTCTTCACTAAATGGGCCTTGTAATCCTATTATTTGTGAAGGTCTAAATCCTGCCATTTCACATTTTTTTATAGCATATTCAGTTGGTAAGATTCGTACAAAGATAGAGTTTTTATTTTTTAATCCTTCAAATTTTTTGATATTATTACTGCCTAAAGTAAGTAATATATTTCCTTTTACATTTTCTAAAAAAGTTATTAACTTATCTAATTCATAAAAACTATTCTTTTTTTCATACTCTAGCATAGCTCGTTCATATCTATAATATTTTACACCTAAGATTTTTGATAAATTAATTAAATTTTTTGATATCACTATAGCATAGGGGTGGGTAGCATCTACTATCATAGTTATTTTTTTTCTTTTTATTAAATCTTCTAATTCATCTAAATCAAGTTTTCCTACTTTAATTTCTACATCTAAATTAGATATTAATTGGCCACCATATTCTGTTGCTGTAGTTACTAATACCTTATAATTTTTTTCTAATAATTTTTCTGCAATTACCCTTGAATCTTTTGTCCCACCTGCTAATAATATCAAAGCTTATATCCTCTAGGTGTAATCATCTTACCTTTTTTTACATAAGTTTTAGAGTTTCCTACTATAACTACTGTAAACATATTTATTTCATAATCTAGCATATTTTCTAATGTAGTTATGTCGTATTCTTCACCATCTCTTTTTGCATTTCTTATTATAGCTACTGGAGTATCCTTACTTTTATGTCTTAACATGATATCTCTAGCTTCTACAATTTGAGTAGTTCTAGAAAAACTCTTAGGATTATAAAAAGAAATTACAAAATCCCCTT
>QNYN01000149.1 GCA_003973585.1 Fusobacteriota bacterium
TCATCCTTAAAATATTTTTTTTCAAAAATATTAATATTAATTTCATCTTTAGGTGTAGTTAAATTGATTGAACCATTTATTGTAGAAATGACATTATCCCCTTCTAATTTAGCGACCTTTAGATCTAATTTACCATTGGTAGACTTGACACTTCCACCTTTTAAAAGTGTTTTAGAAGTAGCTTTAATCTGACCATTGGTAGTTTCTATAGAAGTAATAGAATTGCTATCAGTAATATTGATATTACCGTTTGTAGTTTGAGCTTTGATATTTCCTGAAATATTAGATAATGAAATCAGTCCATTTACAGTTTTAAGAGATAAGTTTGCTGAAAGTTTAGAAGCACTAATTTTACCATTAGTAGATAATAAATTTAATTCACCATGATAATTTTGTGGTACTTCTAAAGTAATAAAAGTATTTTTATTCTTACTTTTCTTCTTATCTTTAGATTTAAAAATAGATGAGAATATTGAATTCTTAGGAGTTACAATATTAATTACTATTTTATTGTTGCTTAGATGATCTATAAGACTTAACTCTTCATTAGTTTGAACTTTTATTATAACCTTATTAGTTTCTGTAGGAATGACTTTAATAGTGGCATTCTTTGCTTCTAAAGAAATTTTTGTAGTAGAATTTAAATTATATGATTTTACTATCTCTACAGTTTTTCCATTAGAATACGACATTCCAAAGATTGCAATCATTAAGACTAAAATTATTTTTTTCATTATATTACCTCCGAAGTTATATTTTTTACTTTCTATTTTTATAAATCAGTCTTATTATCAATTAACCATCCTGAAATATAAAGCATAACAATGGTAATAAAAATAATAGCTATAATTGATACTCCAGTATTAAGAGTTGTAAATTCATTTAAATGATTCCAAAATACAGCATTAAAAATTTTAGAAAGCACAACCATAACAACTATTGTTATTAGGGTTTTAAATTTTAATTTAGATAAAAATGTTTTAGTAACAACGATGCTTAAAAATACCAACCCAAAGAAACTTCCTAGTGTAACAATTCCTATAATAGTTTTAACAAAAATATATGGATTAGACTGTAAATAACTTATGAAATTAATTCCTGTATTAGGGTCTAAATAATATATATTTGTAAAAATCAAAATACTACTGAAAATAAGCAATCCAATTCCTAATATCATTGTAGATAAAAATTTAGCTGAGATAATAATAAATCCACTTTTAGGAACCATAAAAGAAATACTTCTATCTGTTGAATTCATATCTTTGGAAAAACTAGAAAGAGATGAAAATATAAAAACAACATAACTAATAAAACTAAGTAAATACATAATAGCCAAAGAATCAATAGTATTATTGTTAGTAGATTTATATATAGAAAAAACCTGTGCAACAAGAAATAAAATTCCTAAGACTGTAAATAGTTTTTTTCGTTTTGCCATTTCAAATTTAATTAAATTATACATTGTAAACCTCCCAATAAAGTTCTTCTAATGATTTATTTTCTGTACTTCTTAAATCTTCTAAATTGATATCTCTAATTAATGAACCTTCATTTAAGAATATAACTTGTTCTAAAATAAGCTCCATTTCATTTAAAGCATGAGAAGAAATAATAAGAGTACTGTTTTCTGTAGTCATCTCAATAATTGTATTTTTAATAAGATCTTTAGATATAACATCTATACCATTTAATGGCTCATCAAACATATATAATTCCACTTCCCTAGCAAGACAAAGAGTTACTTTTAACCTCATTTTCATCCCTGTAGAATAAGTTCCAATTTTTTCATTTAAAGGTAATTTCATATTTTCTAAAATTTTATGTGCTTTATCTAAAGAAAAGTCGGAAAAATTATCATTATAAAATTTTAAAATTTCATTTCCTGTTAATTCAGCCATAAAAATATCATCAGTAGGCATAAAAGCAATAGAATTTCTTGTTTTATATGAAATTTTTTCTCCATTCATAGTGATAGATCCAGAAGTTGATTTTGCTAGACCATAGATGATTTTCATCAAAGTTGATTTTCCACTTCCATTAGGACCAATTAATCCATATACCATCCCTTTTTTAAATGAATATGAAAAGTTGTTTAAAGCTCTTTTTTTTAAATAACTTTTAGTTAAGTTATTTATAATTAAATTTTCCATTATTTTTCCTCCATATTTTTTATGATACCAATTGCTTCGTCGATTGATATATTAAGTTTTTTTAAATCTTCAATAAATTTGATTATAATTTCATTTGCCATTTTTTCTTTAATATTTTTTAATATTTTTTCATCTTCAACAACAAATGTTCCCATTCCCCTCCGGGTAAAAACTATATTTTCTAATTCTAATTCTTTGTATACCCTAGATATTGTGTTGGGATTAACTTTTAATTTTGCTGAAAGTTCCCTTGTAGACATTAATTTATCTCCAGGTTTTATTAAACCTAATGATATATCCAATTTTAATTTATCTATTATTTGTAAATAAATAGGAATATTTTTTTTAAAATCCATATGCCCCCCTTCTAAAATTTTGTTAAAAATTTATATTGCTACAGTGCTATAGTTAGATAGTACACTAATTTTTGTGCAGTGTCAAATAAATTATGATATAATAATAAAAAAGATATAGGGAGGGGTAATCTATGACAAAGGAAGAGTTTTTAAAATCAATGAATACAAGTGAAGAGAAATTAAAAAAAGAAAAAAAAGAAGTTGTAAAATTTGATGACGGAGATCCAGAATGTCCAGGATGGGAAATAAGATATATAGATGAAGTTAAATGTGTAGATATAGCTTTAGGATGTAAATGTAGTATAAGTAATACTTTACACGATAAATTATAAAATTTAAATTATTTTAGATAAAATTATAAAAAGCAGATTTAATTATTTTATTAAATCTGCTTTTTATAATTTTATATAATTTTTAAAAAAAAA
>QNYN01000168.1 GCA_003973585.1 Fusobacteriota bacterium
ACTTCCTTAGAAGAACTATTAAATAGAGATGAAATAATTGAAATAAGGGAAAAAAGAGGAAAAACTCAAAAAAGGGATTTAAAAGCAAAGATAGCTAATTTTAAAAAGATAGAAAATAAGATTTTTTTAGAGTTATATAATATATCTCCAAAAGGTTTATTTGTTTTAGCGAATATTGATCCTAAAAAATTAAAAGTAACGAGAATGGGATATAAAAATAGTAAATCTGAGCAATAATATTGGAATTAAAAATAAAAAAATATAAATAAAAATATGGAGGGGTAGTATGTTAGATTTAAAGTACATAAGAAATAATATTGAATTCTTAAAGGAAATCTTAAAAAACAGAAATGCAAATATAGATTTAGATGCATTTCAACAATTAGATGAAGAAAGAAGAATGTTATTATCTGAGGTTGAAACATTAAAAAATAAAAGAAATGTTGTTTCTAAAGAAGTAGGAAGGTTAAAAAGAGCAGGAGAAGACGCATCTAGTATTATAGAAGAAATGGGAGTTGTAAGTTCTAAAATAAAAGAGATAGACAAAAAATTATCTGTAATAGAGGAAAAAATTAAATATTTCCAAATGACAATTCCAAATGTATACCATGAAACTACACCTATTGGAAATGATGATACAGATAATATTTTAGTAAGAACATGGGGAGAACCTACAAAATTTGATTTTGAAGCTAAACCTCATTGGGAATTGGGAGAAGAATTAGATATTTTAGACTTTGAAAGAGGGGTAAAATTAGGTGGATCTAGATTTACTTTATACAAAGGAGCTGGAGCAAGATTAGAAAGAGCTTTAATTAACTTTATGTTGGATTTACATACTACAGAACATGGGTATAAAGAACATATGACTCCTATCTTAGTAAAACCTGAGATTTGTGAAGGTACAGGACAATTACCAAAATTTGGTGATGACATGTACAAAACAGAAGATAATATGTATCTAATTTCAACATCTGAGATTACTTTAACAAATATCCACAGGGGAGAAACTTTAAAAGAAGAAGATTTACCTAAATATTATACTGCATTTACACCTTGTTTTAGAAGGGAAGCAGGATCGTATGGAAGAGATATTAGAGGATTAATTAGACAACATCAATTTAATAAAGTTGAGATGGTAAAATTATCTCATCCTAATAATTCAAGTGAAGAACTAGAAAAAATGGTAGTAAATGCTGAGACTGTATTACAAAAATTAGGATTACCATATAGAGTTGTTCAACTTTGTACTGGAGATATTGGATTTTCAGCAAACAAAACATATGATTTAGAAGTATGGTTACCATCTGAAAATACATATAGAGAAATTTCATCATGCTCAAATTGTGGTGACTTCCAAGCTAGAAGAATGGGACTTAGATTTAAACCTAGCCAAGGCGGGAAAAGTGAATTTGTTCATACATTAAATGGATCAGGATTAGCTGTAGGAAGAACATTATTAGCTATTATGGAAAATTACCAACAAGCAGATGGAAGTTTTGTAGTTCCAGAAGCATTAAGACCATATATGGGTGGTTTGGATGTTATTAAAAAGTAGTATTTTTTTAATACTTTTACTAACTATTCTTACATCAAATATATATATATTAATAACAGTAGCAGGTTTGATGATTTTATCAAACCTGCTATTTAATAAAACTTTAAAATCTTCTATAAAAAAAATGAAATATGTATTTTTATTGTATTTTACTACAGTATTATTTCAATTATTCATGATTCAAGAAGGAGAAGTTATATTTAAAATATATAACTACTATATTACTTGGGATGGCCTGATACAAGTGGGAATTAACTTTTTAAGGATTTTTGATATTTTACTTATTTCATGGCTTATAAATGCTCAGAATATATTTACAGGTAGATTTAAGAGATATAACGAATTAATTGATATTATTATAGAATTAGTACCAGAAGTTTTTGTTTTATTTAGAAAAAAAATGAGGTTTAAATTATTTTTTAGACATATTTTAAAGCAAATAGAGGGTAAAATATAACCCAATATTTATTGAATTTATAACTAAAGTCTGCTAGACTTATAAAGGAAGGAAATTAAAAAAAAGGAGGTAATTATGAGATATAATTACAAAGATTTAGGATTAGTAAATACTAGAGAGATGTTTGAAAAAGCAAATAAAGAGGGATATGCAGTACCTGCATTTAACTTTAACAACATGGAGCAAATGTTAGCAATCGTAGAAGCTGCTGCATTAAAAGGATCTCCTGTTATATTACAATGTTCTGGTGGAGCAAGAACTTATATGGGTAAACCAGTAGTACCTATGTTAGCAAAAGCTGCAGTAGATGTTGCTAGAGAGATGGGATCAGACATACCTATCGCTTTACATTTAGACCATGGATCATCATTTGAGCAAGCTAAAGATTGTATCGAGTGGGGATTTTCATCAGTAATGATCGATGCTTCTCATCATTCATTTGAAGAGAACATTGCTGAATCTAAAAAAGTTGCTGATTTTGCACATGATTTAGATGTTACTGTAGAAGCTGAATTAGGTGTTTTAGCAGGAATAGAAGATGAAGTATCAGCTGAAGAGCATGTTTTCACACAACCACATGAAGTAGAAGAGTTCGTAAAAGCTTCTGGTGTAGATTCATTAGCAATCTCTATCGGAACTTCACATGGAGCTCATAAATTTAAGCCAGGAGATGATCCTAAATTAAGATTAGATATCTTAGCTGAAATCGAAAAAGAGTTGCTCAAAGAGTTCGGAGTAAAAGATACTCGTACAAATATCATCAATTTCGATGATGTAGACGAAGACAAGGGAGAAACTAATGTCTAATATTATTGATTTTTCAAAACCAACTAGCTCAAGTGTATTCACAGAAGAGTTTACTCAAGAAAATGCATTAAATGTA
>QNYN01000091.1 GCA_003973585.1 Fusobacteriota bacterium
GTAATGGAACTATTCCTGCTGTATTCTCTGAAAGAACTAGATTAGCTAAAATGGCAGGAATGCAAATTATGAAACTTTTAGAAGCTGATCTTAAGCCACTTGATATTATGACTAAAGATGCTTTCTATAATGCTATTGCTGTAGATATGGCTTTAGGAGGATCTACAAATTCAGCTTTACACCTTCCTGCAATTGCAAATGAATGTGGAATAGAGCTTACTCTAAAAGAATTTGATAATGTTTCTAAAGAAGTTAAGCAAATATGTAAATTATCTCCATCTGGAGAATATTTTATAGAGGACTTACACATGGCTGGTGGAGTTCCAGGAGTTATGAAAGTTTTAGAAGAAAATAAATTACTTAAAGAAACTCCTACAGTAATGTTAAAAACACAAATAGAAGTGGCTAAAAATAGTAGAATTTTAGATAATAATATTATTAGAGATTTTAATAATGCTTATTATGAAAGTGGTGGATTAGCTACTTTATATGGAAATATTGCAAAAGATGGTGCTATTGTAAAAGCTGGTGCTGTTGATAAAACAATGTTAAAACATTCAGGGAAAGCTCGTGTATTTAATACTGAAGAAGATGCTGTAAAAGCTATTTTAAATAGAGAAATAAATAAAACTGATGTAGTTGTTATCAGATATGAAGGACCTAAAGGTGGCCCTGGTATGAGAGAAATGTTAGCTCCTACAGCTGCTATTGCTGGAATGGGATTAGATAAATATTGTGCTCTTATTACAGATGGTAGATTTTCAGGAGCTAGTCGTGGAGCTGCCATTGGACATGTTTCACCTGAAGCTGCAGAAGGTGGTATCATTGGTTTAGTAGAAGAAGGAGATATCATAGAAATCGATATCCCTAATAGATCTATGAATTTAATGGTTTCTGATGAAATATTAGAAAAAAGAAAAGAAAAGTTTGTACCTTTAGAGAAAAAGGTAAATAGTAGCTACCTAAAGAGATATAGAAAAATGGTTAGTTCTGCTAGTAAAGGAGCTATTTTAGAAAGAAATTACTAACTTGGAGGAAATTTATGAAATATATAAATGGTGCTGAAATCATTTTAGAAATTTTACATCGACATAATCTAAACACCATTTTTGGTTATCCAGGTGGAGCTGTAATTCCTTTATATAATGCTCTTTATGATTATAACGATAAATTTAATCACATTTTAACAAGACATGAACAAGGAGCTGCTCATGCTGCTGATGGTTATGCTAGAGCAAGTGGAAAGGTAGGAGTTTGTATTGCTACCTCTGGTCCTGGAGCTACAAATACAGTTTCTGGAATCATGACTGCATACATGGATTCTTCACCTATATTGGTTATTACTGGACAAGTTCCTAGTAGTAGTTTAGGAACAGATGCTTTTCAAGAATCTGATATTACAGGTATTACCCTTCCTATCACAAAGCATAATTATTTAGTTAGATCTATAGAAGAACTTCCAACTGTACTTAGAGAAGCAATCTATCTAACTAATATCGGTAGACCTGGTCCCGTTTTAGTTGATATTCCAAAAAACATTCAATTAGCTAAAATGACAGTAGAAGATTTTGAAAAATTATATAGTGAAGAATTAAGTCCTATTTTAGATTATAAACACTTATATTATGAGCCTAAGAAGAATTATCTAAACAAATTTATGGATATGTTGAAAGAGAGTAAAAAACCTATTATTTTAGCAGGAAATGGAATTGTAAGGGCAAAAGCACATAAAGAATTAGAAGAATTTGTAAAGAAATTTGATATTCCTTTTGTTTCTACCCTTTTAGGTTTAGGAGTATTACCATCAGATGATGTCCATAATTTACATATGTTAGGGATGCATGGTACTGCTTATGCAAACTATGCTGTTGATGAAGCAGATTTAGTTATTGCACTAGGAATGAGATTTGATGACAGAGTTACTGGAAATGTAGAAAAATTTTGTCAAAATGCTAAAATTATCCATGTAGATATAGATGAGGCAGAAATTAATAAAATAAAACCTAGTAACCTTCATATTGTTGGAGATTTAAAAGTAGTTTTAGAAAATCTTCTAAAATATGATTTTAATTTAACTCACGAAGAGTGGATAAAAAGAATTATAGAACTCAGAAAAAATCATCCTTTAGATAGAAATTTCCCTAAGGAATATATAACACCTCAACATTTAATTTCTAAAATTAGTGAGATAACTAAAGGTGATGCTATTGTTTGTACCGATGTTGGGCAACATCAAATGTGGACTGCTCAATATTATGATTTTAACAAGCCTAATAGCCTCATTACATCTGGAGGAGCTGGAACTATGGGATTTGGTTTGCCTGCTGCTATAGGTGCAAAATTAGCTCATCCTGATAGAGAAGTTGTTGCTATTGTTGGTGATGGTGGATTTCAAATGAATTCTCAAGAACTTATGACAATCTCTCAATATAATTTAGATATTAAAATTATTATTGTAAATAATTCTTTTTTAGGAATGGTTCGACAATGGCAAGAGATTTTTCATAATAAACGATATTCTTTTGTAGGATTAGATATTAATCCAGATTTTGTTACCTTAGCTAAAGCATATTATATTGATGCTTATTCAGTTGAAAGTGTCGATAAATTAGATGAAACTCTAAATAAAGCTTTTTCTAGTGATAAACCTATTCTTCTAAACTGTATCGTAGCTAAAGAAGAAAATCTTTTTCCTATGATTCCACCAGGTAAAAGTGTTAAAAATATGATTATTTCTAAGGAGGATCTATGAAAGAATACCAAGTCTTAGTTATTATGAAAGATATTCCAGGAGTTCTTTCTAAAATATCTGGATTATTTTCTAAAAGAGGTTTTAATATCAATGGAATAACCTCTGGTGTTAGTGAAAAAGATGGA
>QNYN01000163.1 GCA_003973585.1 Fusobacteriota bacterium
TCCAGAAATATTTTCATTTGGTGCTACTGCATCTTTAAAAGTATCTAAAAAGTCTCTTGTTCCTTCTGCTGCGAATGTTGTAGCTCCTAAAGCTAAAATTCCAGCTAATAATAATAATCTTTTTTTCATAATTCTTTCCTCCCTAATTTGTTTTAAATTTTACTTATAATTGTACTAACTTTTTGTTTCTTGCTATTAGTTTAGTTTAGCTTCAGAAAATAGTCAATAGTCTTTTTTTATAACGATTAAAAAGAGAATCTATATTCTAATTTAAAAATATGTTTTATTTCTAAAAATTGATTCTTAAAAAAACTAAAATTAATAATTAATAATTTTTAATGTGTATGTTTTTGGTTGAAAGTGTATTTTTAAAGTATGGTTTAACTATTTTTATTCCTTTTTTCTTGATTATGATATAATAAATAATCTTAAAATTAATAGAGGTGTGTAAATTATGAAAGGAATAGTTATTTTAGGTCCTACAGCAGTGGGAAAGACAGATTTATCTATAAAGTTAGCTCAAAAGTTAAATACAGAAATAATTTCAGCTGATTCAGCTCAAGTTTATAAAGGAATGGATATTGGAACTGCAAAAGTTAGTGAGGAAGAAGCTAAAGGAATTCATCATTATATGATAGATATAGTAGAGCCTATAAAAAAATATAATGTAGGAGAATACCAAAGGGAAGTTAATCGTATATTAGAAGAATTTGAAAGAAAAAAGAAAACTCCTATATTAGTAGGAGGAACAGGATTATATATAAATTCCATAACAAATGGACTTGCAGAATTACCAGAATCAGATCCTGAACTGAGAAAAAAATTAGAAAGTAAAAGTGCAGAAGAATTATATAAAGAATTAGAAAGTATAGATCCAAAAGCAGCTAAAGACATCCATCCAAATAATAAGAGGAGAGTTGAACGAGCTGTAGAAGTTTTTTATCTTACAGGAGAAAAGTTTTCTATTATAAGTAAAAGAAATATTAAAAGAAATAATTTTGATTTTATAAAGATTGGTTTAGAAAGAGATAGACAATCGCTATATGAAAGGATAAATCTCCGAGTTGATCTTATGATAAAAGGAGGTCTTGTAGAAGAAGTAAGAAAACTTTACACTATATATGGAGATGCTTTATTAAAAATAAATATTATAGGATATACAGAAATTATCAATTATATCAAGGGAAATATCACATTAGAAGAGGCTACAGAACAAATAAAACAAAATTCTCGTAGATATGCAAAAAGACAATTTACATGGTTTAAAAATGATCCAGATATAATTTGGTTTGATGTGGAAAAAGTAAGTGAAAAAGAAATTCTTGATTATATTCTGAACTTTATGAGTTAATTTCATAAAAAAATATTAAATAACAACGGTAGTTAGTTGATATTTTAATTTTAGTATGTTATTATTATATTGACGATATTTTAGGAGGATGTAATGTTAAAAAGAATAGGTTTAACTTTTATTTTATTAATTCTATTAGGTTGTAGTAATTTACCTAAAAATGAAGTTCCTTCTTCTCCAAAAGAGCAAGTATTAATCCAGAAGATTAATAAAGGAGAAATAAGTGAAGCAGTAGAATTATTAGATAAAATAAGTGTAAATTTAGAACCTGAAAAAGTTAAAAATTATCAAACTATGATATCTGAAAGAGATCTAGAAGTGAAAGATCTTGAAAAATTGATAAAAATATTAAAGGATGCTTTTTCTAAAAATCACTTTTTTATTGTTGAACGATATACAGATATAGGGATAAAAAACAAAATAAAACTAAATGAGTTAAAAAAACTAGATTTGAGTCAAGGGAATTTTTATACTGGAAACCCTGTTTTTGATAAAGACCAAGCTAGTGTTTTAGCTATTATTAATTTTTACGATGAAAGTCTCTATTTAGATATTTTCTTTAGTAGAAAAAGTGGTGAATGGAAAATAATAAACTTTAATGAAAGAGGGGGAAACATTGCGAGGTGAAGGGATCAAAATCATCGTTCCATCGTCTTTAAAAAATCTTTCTTTAATAAGAGCTTTAGTCAAAACATATTTAATTGCAGAATCTATATCTAAAAAAGACACTCTTAGACTTTTAACTGTTATAGATGAATTAGCAACCAATGCCATAGAACATGGATATGATTATAAAGAGGGAGATATCTCTATTTATATGACAAAAGATGGTGATTTTGTTAAAATTACTGTAGAAGATTTTGGTGCTGGATTTAATAATTTAAAGAAAAGTAAGTCTGAAGGTGGAATGGGATTAGATATAGTCCGAGGTCTTGTTGATAGTTTAGAGATTAATAAAAAGGAAGTTGGAACAGAATTTAAAATTTTAAAAAAAGTCGAGGAGGAAAAAAAGAATGAACTCTAATTTTGAATTAATTGAAAAAGATGTTAATGGGATAAAAGTAATCGAAATAATAGGAGAATTGGACGCTATGGTAGCTCCTAAATTAAAAGAAAGATTAGCTAAGTTAGTAGAAAATGGAACTTATAATTTTGTAGTTAATTGTGAAGGGTTAACTCATATTAACAGTTTGGCAATGGGGATATTAAGAGGAAAATTAAGAGAAGTAAAAGGTCATGATGGAGATATTAAATTATCGAATTTAAATGATCATATAAGAACAATTTTTGAAATGGTTGGGTTAGATGAGATATTTGAAATTTTTGCTACTGAAGAAGAAGCAATTGCTAAATTTCAATAATATCCCATAATTTTAATTAAATAGGGGTTTTGAATTATGAATACAATAATTATGATAGCAGCTTTAATTGTAGCAGGGGGAATTGTTTTTTCTGTTCTATACAAAAAATCTGTTATAGATAAGAAAATTCAAGATTTAAGCAATCTTGAAAATAGTATAGA
>QNYN01000159.1 GCA_003973585.1 Fusobacteriota bacterium
TATTTCCTTTCATTTGAACTTCATTTTTATTATTTTTATGAAAATTCCATAATCTCAAGGAAATATAGGTGTTTCCTATGTTTAAAGATTCTTCTACAAATTTTAAAATATTCTCTATATAATTATTTTCATCGATTTTATCGAGATTACCATCAAATGAATGTAGGGAAAAATTAATTTGTCTAAGGGATTTTTTATCTATTATTTTATCCTTTACTTTTTCTATCAAAGTACCATTAGTAGTTATATTTACTTTTATCTTTTTTTCTTCTGCAATATCTAAAAATTCAGCTAATTGAGGGTGAGAAAATGGTTCTCCCTTTACATGAAGATAAATATAATTACTATAAGGTTTTATTTCACCTAAAATATACTCAAATTCTTCTTTACTCATGATTTTTTTATCTTTTATCCCTTGAGGACAAAAACTACATTTTAAGTTGCAACTATTAGTTATTTCTATATATACTTTCTTAAATTTCATAAACACCTTCTTTAATAATAATTGGACTTTAAGTTTAAAATATAAGTTATTTTAAATCATGATCTTATTTATCATATTATAGCATAATAAATAATAAAAAATTATGATATAATATAATCATAATTTAGGTAGGAGGTATTTTTATGGAAAATAAAGGAATCATAAAAATAATAGAAGGGCAAGATTTATATATAGAATTATTTAGGGATAGCTCTTGTGCTCACTGTTCAGGGTGTGGTCAAAAAGATAAAACTATTGCTGATTTATATCATTATAAATTAGAAGAAGATAGAGAAGTAAATGTAGGAGATATGATAACATTTGAAATAAATAATAAATTTATTTTAAATTTAGCATTGACCATCTATGTGTTGCCAGTATTTTTAATGGTTGTAAGTTATATTGTAGCAGCAAAATTAGGAGCTACTGAGGGACAAGGTATTTTAGTTAGTTTTTCTACTTTAGTAATTTCATTTTTAGGATTTTATCTTTATGATAGAAAAAGTGGACACAAATTAATTCAAGAAGAAATTTCTGTAAAAGAAATAACCCCACAAAGAGAGATAAAAATCACTAGTTGTGGAACAAAAAGTTAAGAGATAAAAATAAAAGAAGGGTGACTCAAGTAGAAAATCTACTTATGAGTCACCCTTTTTAAAATTAAAATTCTTTTCTGAAGATATTTTGAGTTCTATCTGGACCTACTGAAATCATAGTAATTTCACATCCAATTATTTCTTCCATTCTAGCTATATATTTTTTACAGTTTAGAGGTAATTCATCATATTCTCTAATTCCTGTAATATCTTCTTTCCATCCTGGTAATGTTTCGTATACAGGAGTAGCTCTTTCAGCCATTTCAATAGCAGCAGGGATAGTATTCCATACTTTACCATCTATTTCATAACCTACACAGATTTTAAGTTCATCTAATCCACTTAATACATCGATTTTTGTTACTACTACATCTGTAAGTCCGTTGATCATTACAGCATATCTACCTACTACACCATCAAGCCATCCACATCTTCTTGGTCTACCAGTAGTTGCCCCAAATTCTCCACCAGTTTGTCTAAGTCTTTCACCTAATTCATTGTTTAATTCAGTGATAAAAGGCCCTTCTCCTACTCTAGTAGTATATGCCTTCATAACACCGATTACTCTATCGATTTTAGAAGGAGCAACACCTACACCTGTAGTAACTCCACCAGAAGTTGGAGAACTAGAAGTTACATATGGATAAGTTCCGTAGTTGATATCTAACATCATCGCTTGAGCACCTTCAAACATTACTACTTTATCGTTGTCTAAAGCTTCATTTATTTCAGGGACAAAATCACCGATTTTATCTTTTAATAATTCTGCATATTCTCTAAAGTCTTTCATAACTTCATCGTAATCCATTGGTTCAGTATTATATATTTTTGTAAATAACTCATTTTTTTCTTCTAAATTTATTTTTAATTTTTTTCCAAATGCTTCCATATCTAAAAGATCAATTGCTCTAATACCACATCTAGCAATTTTATCTGAATAACATGGTCCTATTCCTCTCATAGTTGTTCCGATTTTATTAGCACCTCTAGCTTTTTCTTTTACAATATCTAATTGCACATGGTAAGGCATAATAAGATGAGCTCTATCAGAAATAAATAAATGATCTACCTTGGCACCTTTTTCTTCTAGAGTAGATAATTCTTTTAATAAAACTTTTGGATCTACTACTACTCCTGGCCCAATTATACATTTACCATTTCCATGTAACATTCCAGATGGTAATAAGTGAAGGATAAATTTTTCTCCATTTACTACAACTGTATGCCCAGCATTGTTTCCACCTTGAAACCTTACAACATAATCAGCTTTATGAGCTAATACATCGATAATTTTACCTTTTCCTTCATCTCCCCATTGAGTTCCTACTACTACATAACTTCCCATGTTCCACCTCTTCTTAGATTTATTTTTAGATTATTTTTTCTTTATTTCTATATAGTTTATATTTTTTTGATGTTTATATGTAAATAAACTTTCAAATTCTGTCATAATATTTTCTTCAGCTAAAGGGCTATTGTGTAAATCATTTGTGTGATATACCACTTCATATCCTTCTACTTCAGGCATAAATTCTAGTACATCCTCATAGTATTTATCATGATCTGTCTTAAAAAATAACCTTCCATCTTTAGCTAATATTTCATCTAATAATTTAAATAATTTAGGTTGAAGGATTCTATTTTTTTCCCTTCCTTCCCAAGGATCTGGGAAATTAATATATAAACCAGCCATTTCTTCATGTCCGATAAAGTTAGTTATTTCTTCTCCACGCCTTTTTATAAATAAAAGATTATTTAGACCTAATTTTTCAGCTCTTCTAGC
>QNYN01000151.1 GCA_003973585.1 Fusobacteriota bacterium
CTGTAGACAATGGTGTAGCCTTTGGAGCATTGCTTTCAGATCAAGAAGATAATATGCATCAAAAAAATGAATATTTAGATCTTTCAAAATTAGATACTCTATTAAAAATTTATGTAGAAGCAATTTATAGACTAGCTAAATAATCAAAAAAAGATGATCTTTGTTAAATGCAAAGATCATCTTTTTTTGTCTTAATATTTGAATTTTTAATGTCCACCTTCTGCCTGTCCTACAATTCTATCTCCTAAAAAGATAAAAGGAACTAAAGCTAAAATAATTAAACCTGATATTACTAAGACATCGTTAACACCCATAGTAGCAGCTTCTCTAGTAATCATTCCATTTAATGCTACTAATTTTGTCTGTAGTTGTCCAGGAACACTATTTACTAGTGGTAAAAAATTAGGATTTCCACTGTGAATATGACTTACTAATACCTCGTGGTGATATGCTCTAGTATGGTTCCACAAAGGAACAAAAAGACTACTTCCTATAGTATTTCCTAGATTTCTCATAAAATTATATATTCCTGCAGCTGCAATAATTTCAGAAGGTTTAACAGTACCTAGAGAAATATTGTTTAATGCTAAAAAGAAAAAAGCTATACCAATACCACTTACAGCTCTAGTATATCCAACATAACTAGAAGTTACATCCAAACTATAATTAGCAGTATAAAAAGCTGCAGCTGTAGCGAGAAGAAATCCTGTAACAGCAATATATCTATTATCAATTATATCAGTGTATTTACCAATAATAGGAGAGAATATCAACACAGAAATACCTAAAGTTGCTGTGGTCTTTCCACTTATAAAAGATGTATATCCCATTACATTTTGTAGCCAAAAAGGTAGTATAACAGCAGTCATGTAAAAAGCAGCAGATGCTACTAAAAGAGAAAATACACCTATAGAAAAGTTTTTATTTAAAAATAATCGTACATTTATTACAGGATTATAATAATACCATTCCCAAATTCCTAAAATGACAATAGACATAAAAGAAATAATAGCTAAAGCTACTATAAGTGGACTAGAAAACCAGTCTAAATCTGTTCCTTGCTCTAAAAATATTTGTAACGATCCTATACCAGTAATAAGTAAAAATATACCAAAATAATCAGCTTTTACCCTTGTAAATTTCTCAGCTTTATATTCTTCTTTAAACATGAAATATACAACTCCACTAGATAAGAAACAAATAGGAATACTAAAGTAAAAACACCATCTCCAAGAGGCGATATCTGTAATAAAACCACCAATAACTGGCCCTAAAATAGGACCTAAAACTAGAGTCATTGTCCAAATAGCCATCCCTAGTCCTTGTTTTTTCTTAGGGAAAATCTTCATTATTAAAGATTGAGATAATGGAATCATACTAGCTCCTACAACCCCTTGAAGAAGTCGTGCTACAACTAATGAGGATAAAGAAAAACTTATTCCACATAGAAAACTTCCCACAGCAAATAAAGTTGTTGACCAAACATATTGTTTAACAGTACCAAATTGCAATGTAAGCCATCCTATTAGAGGTAAAACGATTGCTTCAGATACAGAATAAGAAGTAATAATCCATGTACTCTTACTAGTAGCCATTCCAAAATCTCCTGCTATATGTGTTAATGAAACATTAACAATACTTGCATTTAACATGTTTAAAAAAGATCCCATAGCAAGGGCTAATGTTATAAAAATTATCCTTCCTGTAACTTTTTCATTTTCTTCTACCATAAAGCCCTCCTACTCTCGTATTAATATGAGTTTTCACTAACAATTTTATCAATTTCTTTTTTTATTTTTTCCATATCTAAAGTGTATGGATTAGAAGATACAGACTCAACAACAGGAATATCTTCTTCTAATTCTGTAGTATCTATTTTTGCTTCCATAGTTGTACCTAAAGGTAAAAAACCATTTTCCTCTAAACTGTCTTTATCAAAAGCAACTCTTACAGGAACTCTTTGAGTAATCTTAATCCAGTTTCCGCTTGCATTTTGAGGTGGAAGTAGTGAAAAAGCATTTCCAGTTCCTGCTGAAATACCTACAACATATCCTTTATATGTTTTATCATTTAAACTACTTGTTAATTCAACAACATTACCTATTTTAATATTTTTCATTTGGTTTTCTTTGAGATTTACTTCTACCCATTCATTATTTAGATCAACTATAGAAAATAAAGGATGACCTATCCCAACTTTTTGACCTATAGAAACAGATTTTTTTGCAATAACTCCATCAATAGGAGCAAAAACTTTAGTTCTAGAAAGATTTAAATAAGCTTGTTTATATTTTAAAATTGCACTTCTAACTGCAGGATGACTATATACATCCTTTGAACTAGCTTGTAATCTAGCATTACTCAAAGCTTCTCTTCTTTGTGCTAAAGCTAACTTAGCATTATCTAATTTAGTAGATACATCATCAAATGATTGACGACTGATTATACCAGCTTCAAATGAAGCTTTACTTCTATCGTATATTTTTTTGATGTTATTATAATTATTTAGAGCTTCTTGTACACCTTTTTCATATTGAGTAACATTTGTAGACAGTGAAAAATAATCTCTAACTGATTGTGCTAAAGCTATCTTTGCACCTTCTAATGCTAATTGATAATCGGTATCTTCAAAACTTATTAATAAATCACCTTTTTTTACAGAAGTAGTATTAGCAAAATTAATTTCTGTAACACTTCCACCTATTTGAGCTGTAACAGCAGTTTGGTTACCTGTAACATAAGCATTTTCAGTCTCTTCAAAGTTACTGCTATAAAGGAAATAATAAAGAGCATATATAATTCCCAAAATAGCCATAAATATTATAAATTTCATTATCTTTTTCTTTGCAGTTTTTTTATTTTG
>QNYN01000059.1 GCA_003973585.1 Fusobacteriota bacterium
ATAATATCTTCTACAGGAACATTTACAATAAGTGCACCTTTATTTCTATTCTCTGTTTCTACATCAAATTGAATGTTTATAGAGTCTTGATCGATTTTTATATATTTTGATATAACTTTTATTAAATCATCTTTCATTTCTGTTAAAACAGTATTCGATATCAATCTTCTATCGTGAATTAAAACTAATTTTAATCTATCTTTAGCTATTGCACTGGATTTTTTTCTTCCAAATAATTTTTTAAACATATTTAGTCACCAACCTATCTAGAAAAGAAGCTTCTAAATTTACTAGCAAGACTTCTTTTTTCATTTATATCTAAAAACGGTATGTCTTGTCCTGTTATTCTTCCTGCTATGTTCATATATGCTTTTCCTGATTGTGATACTGCCTTTACAGTTACAGGCTCTCCTTTATTTGTAGAAATAACAATTTCCTCATCATCAGGAACAATTCCTACAACATCTAATCCTAGTATATCTACTATATCATCCATGTGTAGCATATTTCCTTCATTTACTAATTTCATTTTAACACGATTTATAATTAATTTTATATCTTCCATTTCACTTGCTGCAAGTAATCCTATTACTCTATCTGCGTCTCTTATAGAAGATATTTCAGGAGTTGTTATTATTAATGCTTCATCTGCTCCTACTATTGCATTTTTAAATCCTTGTTCGATTCCTGCAGGACAATCAATTAAAACATAATCAAATTTTTCCTTTAATTCAGATACTAATTTTTCCATCATCTCTTCAGATACATCCATTTTGTCATTAGTTTGAGAAGCTGGTAATAAAAATAATTGATCATATCTTTTGTCTCTTATAAGAGCTTGCTTTAATTTACAAGTTCCTTCCATAACATCCATAGAATTATAAACTATTCTATTTTCTAATCCTAATATTACATCTAAGTTTCTAAGACCAATATCTGCATCCATTAATACTACGCTATTTCCATTTTTAGCTAATCCTACACCTAAGTTTGCTGTTGTTGTTGTTTTCCCTACTCCACCTTTTCCAGATGTCACTACATATACCTTTCCCATTTTGAGTGCCTCCTAAGTTGCAATAATATTTTGCAATGATTTTCTTGTTAATTTCTCTATTATTAAGATATTATTTCTCAAATAAGCTATATTATTTTTATTCCCTATAATATTTTTAGTACGAAACAATACATTTTTACTATAATTTCTATATATAATATCATCTATTTTCAATTGAAATGGATTCATATTAGACGATACAATAAAAGTTTCATTATTTCCTTTTATTCCTGCATGAGCTATCCCATTTAAACTACCTAAAACTACAATATTTCCTTCAGCTTTTACAATAGCCCCTGGATTTACATCACCTAATATGACTATATTTCCTGTGTATTCCAAAATTTCTCCTGATCGTAATGTTCCTAAATGAAATTTAGTTTTACTATCATTTATTAAATTAGAAGCTTCTTCTAGTCTTTTTTCTCCTAATTCTATCCCATCTGTTACAAATAAAATATTCATATCTATTGTTTTATCTATAATTTTTAATAATTCAATTTCTTCAGTTTCTGTTAACTCTCTACCTTTAAACTCAATAATAGCCTCATGTCCTTCTAACATTTTTTCTGATTTTTTTAATTTTTCTAGTAGATTATCCTTTAGTTCTTCAAAGGGAATCTCAGGATTTAATATAATTATTAATTTTCCATTAGATCCTTTAAATATGACATTATTCCCCATCTCTCACTACCTTCTTCTAATTATTTAGATTTTTTTCCTCTAATCTTTTTAATGATTCTTCAATTTGTTTCATTTTTCTATCTAAACCTGTACTACCATTTTCATCGATTTTTTTTAATGTTTTTTCTATATATCTAACTTTTTTATTCATCTCATTAATTCTAAATTCCAATGAATTTAAGATCCAAAATTGAAAGTGACTTACTTTTTGTGCTTCGTAAATCATCCATACAATTTTAAGAACAATCAATAAAACTGCTGCTATTATCTGGATCTCTAAAGAAATTTTATTTAAAATTCCACCAAATATAACTAAAACAAATAATATTCCAAAAAATGCTATATTTATTATACTATTACTTGAATTTCCTTTACTTCCACCTATTTGACCAACTATATTAGTTATTCTATCTTTTTCTTTTTTAAAATTTTTCAGTTCTTCTTTTAATTGATCTTCACCTTTCATGTATCCCCCCCTAAAAAAATTTATAATTTATAAATTTTTCATCCTATTTACAATTTTTAATGCTTGTTTTGTCTCTTTCACTTCGTGAACCCTTATTATAGAAGCTCCATTATAAGCTGATAATACTGCTACTGCTAAATTTCCTTCTACTCTTTCTAAAGGAGGAGTTCCTAATATTTCTCCTATAAACCCTTTTCTAGAAGCACCTATTAGTATAGGATACCCTATTTTTCTTAATTTTCCTAACTTATCGATAAGTTTTAAGTTATCATCAAAAGTTTTTCCAAACCCTATTCCTGGATCTAAAATAATATTTTCTGCTTTTATTCCTGCTTTTATAGCTATTTCTATACTACTTTCTAATTTGTCACTAATTTCCCCTATTAAATCTTTATATTTAGGATCATTTTGCATAGTTTTAGGAGTTCCTTTTATATGCATAATTATTATAGGAGCATTATATTTAGCTACAACTTTAGCCATTTCAGGATCACCTTTCAAGCCTTTTATATCGTTTATTATATGTGCTCCTAATTTTAGCGATTCTTCAGCAACTTTAGACTTATAAGTATCTATAGAAATAGGTACTTCTATTTCTTCTACTAATCTTTTTACCACTGGTAAAAGTCTACGCAACTCTTCCTCTTCTTC
>QNYN01000114.1 GCA_003973585.1 Fusobacteriota bacterium
CTGCTCACTATGAGTGGGTCTTTTGTTTTATATTTAGAAAAAGTCTATTCATAAGAGTAGACTTTTTTTTTTAGTAGGAGGGAAAAATGGAAACAATGAAAATATACACAAAAGAAATAATTGGAGATACAGAAACACCAGTTACTATATTTAATAAATATGTAGGAGAAGAAATAGGAATTTTATTAGAAAGTAGGGAACATGAAAAAGGTAGATACTCCTTTATTGCTAAGTTACCCTTTAGGATAATGAAAAGTTTTAGAAACCATTATGAGATTAATGGAAAAAAGATACAAAAAGGTGAAAAAAAATTCTTAGAGTTAGTAGAAGAATATATAAAGGAATATGAAATAGATAAAAGTAGTAAAGATAAAATTTATATTGGAGGAGCCTATGGAACTATAGGATATGACATGGTCAGAGAAGAGGAAAAACTTCCTGATAATAATCCTGATACCATTGGAGTTCCTGATTCTCACTTAATGTTTTTTAAAAAAGGAATAGTATTTGATCATTTTTATCAAAAAATAATTTTTACTGTAATGGAGACAAATGACAAATTAGGAGAAGAGAGTGCGAATTTAAAAATAAAAGAAATAGAAAAATCTTTAAATAAAAAATTATCATTAAATTTTAGAGATGATAATAATTCAGATGAAGAAATAATTGGTAATACAACAAAAGAAGAATTCATAGAAAATGTAAAAGAAGCTCAAAAATATATTTATGAAGGTGATATATTTCAAGTGGTATTATCTCAAAGATGGGAAATGAAGACAAAGGAAAAACCATTTAATTTATATAGAAAATTAAGGGTAACAAATCCATCACCATATTTATTTTATATAAATTTTGGTGAATACCAAGTAGCAGGTAGTTCTCCTGAAATGTTGGTAGAGGTAAAAGAGGATAAAATCTATACTTGTCCAATAGCAGGAACTAGAAAAAGAGGAAAAACTCCTAAAGAAGATATAGAATTAGCTGCTGATTTATTAGGAGATGAAAAAGAGAAATCTGAACATGTGATGTTAGTGGATTTAGCTAGAAATGATATTGGAAGAGTTTCAAAAATAGATAGTGTAGAAGTAACACAATTTATGAAAGTTCAAAATTATTCCCATGTAATGCATCTTGTATCTCTAGTAGAAGGGGAGAAAAGAGAGGATCAAACACCTTTTTCAGTTTTATCTTCGGTACTACCAGCAGGTACTTTATCTGGTGCACCAAAAGTAAGAGCTATGGAGATTATAGATGAATTAGAAAAAGAAAGAAGAGGGATCTATGGTGGTGGAATAGGGTATTTTTCATATGGTGGAAATATGGATACCTGTATTGCCATAAGAACTATGGTTTTAAAAGACCAAAAAGTATATATGCAGGCAGGAGCAGGGATTACAGCAGAGTCTATCCCTCTAAATGAGTATCAAGAATGTAAAAATAAGATTGAAGCACTTATAGTAGCTTTAAAAAGTTAATTAAAGGAGATAAATTATGATAGTTTTGATAGATAATTATGATTCATTTACATATAATCTATATCAATATTTAGGTAGATTTGATAAAGATATTCGAGTTTTTAGAAATGATGAAATAACAGTAGAAGAGATTGAGAATTTAAATCCAAATCAAATTGTTATATCACCAGGGCCTAAGACACCTAAAGAAGCAGGAATTTCAATAGAAGTTATAAAAAAATTATATAAAAAATATCCTATTTTAGGAATTTGTCTAGGTCATCAAGCAATGGGTGAGGCATTTGGTGGAACAGTTTCTTATTCTAAAGAATTAAGTCATGGAAAAGCTTCTAATATTACCCATTCAGAAACAGGTATATTTGATGGAATACCTCAAAATACACAAGTAGCTAGATATCATTCCCTTTCTATTGTAGAAAGAACCCTAAGTGAAGAGTTTGAGATTATAGCAAGGACAGAAGATAATGAGATAATGGCAATTTGTCATAAGAAATACCCTGTAGTGGGATTGCAATTTCATCCTGAATCTATATATACACCTGAAGGAATGAAAATGATAGAAAATTTTGTAACTGGAGTGGTGAAATAATGAAAGAAATTTTAGAAAGATTATTGAGAGGGGAAAGTTTAACAGAAACTCAAATGATAGAAGCTATGAATATGATTATGGAAGGAAAAGTTTCAGATATTCATATAGCAAGTTTTTTAACAGCTCTTAGGGTAAAAGGAGAAACTCCTAGTGAAATTACAGGTGGAGCAAAAGTAATGAGAGAAAAAGCTATAAGCTTAGATTTAAATGATATATTCACTGTAGATACATGTGGAACTGGAGGAGATGGGAGTAATACATATAATATTTCTACAGCATCAGCATTTGTGCTAGCAGCTGGTGGAGTATCTGTAGTAAAGCATGGGAATAGATCAGTATCTAGTCAATCTGGAAGTGCAGATGTTTTAGAAGAATTAGGAATAAATATAAGTATAACTCCTAAGAGAGTAGAAGAATGTGTTCGAAAAATTAATTTAGGATTTTTATTTGCTCCTACTTTTCATAATGCTATGAAATATGTTGTACCAGTACGAAAAGAATTAGGATTTAGAACTATATTTAATATGCTAGGACCACTAACAAATCCAGCTAAAGCAAATGCACAATTGTTAGGTGTATTTA
Source organism: Fusobacteriota bacterium (assembly GCA_003973585.1). Next base: position 2,647 of record QNYN01000114.1, read on the forward strand.
ATGAAAATATAACTGAATTAATGGCTGAATCCATGAAACAACTAGGAGTTGAGCATGTATTAGTAGTCCATGGGATGGATAAACTAGATGAAATTACCATATCAGATAGAACAAAAATTACAGAATTGAAAGATGGAGTAATAAATTCTTATTATGTTGAACCTGAAGATTTTGGAATAAAAAGAAGTGTAAAAAAAGAGTTAGAAGG
>QNYN01000171.1 GCA_003973585.1 Fusobacteriota bacterium
TATTTAATCTAAAATTATTACACATAATAGAAACCCTTTCAAAAAAAAGAAAAGAAAAAGTTTTTTTAGTGGGGGGGATTGTTAGAGATTTTCTTTTAGGTATAAATAATAAAGACATAGATATCGTTGTAGAAGGAAATGGGATAGAATTTGCAAAGGATTTAAAAAAGCTAATAAAAGCTGATAATATTCGAATACACGAAAAATTTAAAACTGCAGTATTAACTATAAATAATGAATTCAAATTAGATATTGCTAGTTCTAGGATAGAATATTATGAGTGTCCAGGCTGTTTACCTATAGTATACTCTAGTGACATCAAGGCTGATATGTATCGAAGAGATTTTACAATAAATGCTATGGCATTTGAAATCGATAATCAAAACTTTGGAAAATTAATTGACTTTTATAATGGATACCAAGACTTAAAAGAGAGAAAAATTAGGATCTTACATAACCTTAGTTTTGTAGATGATCCTACAAGAATAATTAGAGCTATTCGTTTTGCATCTAGATATAATTTTGATTTAGAAGAAAATACAGAATTTTTATTAATAAATGCTATTAATAAAAATCTTTTAAGTAAAATATCTTGGGATAGATTGAAACAAGAATTTAAAATTTTGTTTTCTGATAAAAATATAGAAAAAAGTATAGAGTTTTTAGACAAATATAATATCCTCAAAGAAATTCACCCTAATATAGTTTATAATTTAAAGATAAGAGAAAATATAATAAAACTCCAATCACATGAATATTTACTTAAAAATAATAAAGTGAAAAAATGGATTTTAGTTCTCCTAATCATCTCAGAAAATTTAAAAAAAGAAGAGTTGATTTTTGTATTAAAAAAATTTGATTTTTCAAAAAAGTTTATCTCAAAATTTAGTTATGAAACAACGAAAAAAGAAAGTATTCTAAAAAAACTAATGACTTCTACGAAAAACTCTGAAATTTATAGTACTTTAGAAGGAGTGTCTATTGAGTTTATAATACTTATTTATATTCAAACTAATGAAAATAAAATCATGGAAAAAATAGAAAAATATCTTTATAAATTATCAAAATCTAAACCATTAATTACTGGAAAAGATCTTATAGAATTAGGAATAACTCCAGGAAAAGAATTTAAGAAAAAGCTAGATGAATATTTTATGAAACAATTAGATCTTGAATTACCAACAAAAAATAAATTATTGAAAGGATAGGTGAAAAAATGAAGTTAAAGCATTTATACATACTCATAATATACAGTTTAATAGTTTTTACTATTAATTCCCCAGAAGCTTTAGCTAATAGTGTAGGAATTTCTCAGATAGATTCTGAAATTCAATTAAAAAAAGAACAATTAAAAGAACTTGAAAACTTAAAACGCTCAATATTAAAGGCCAAATTAAGTGGTAAACACTTGAAAGTAGGAGTTGCTTTGAGTGGTGGAGGTGCTAAAGGTTTTGCTCATATTGGAGTTTTAAAAGTTTTAGAAGAAAATAATATCCCCATTGATTATATAAGTGGAACTAGTATGGGAGCCATTGTGGCAAGTTTGTATGCTACAGGGTATAGCCCTGATGAAATTGAAGTTGTTGTAAAAACAATGGATTGGAATTATCGATTAGCAAACGAACCTTTGAGAAAATATGTTCCTTTAAGTGAAAAATACAATTCTCAAAAATATTTTGCTTCTATAACATATGACAATAGACTTAATATTTCCCTTCCAAAGGGAGTTTTAACTGGAGAAAAATCTTATCTAAAATTAAAAGAACTTTTTTGGAATGTTCAAAATGTAAAATCTTTTGATGAGTTTTCACCTGTTTTAAGAATAGTAGCTACAGATTTTAATACTGGAGAAGCTAAAACCTTTGATAGTGGAGATTTAGCTAAGATAGTTAGTGCAAGTATGGCAATTCCCACTGTATATGATCCTGTAAAAATAGGAGATAATGTCTATGTTGATGGGATGGTATCTCGAAACCTTCCTGTAGAAGATCTTTTTAAAGCTGGAGCAGACATTGTTATCGCTAGTGATGTAGGAGCTCCATTAGTTAGAGATTTAAATTATAATATCCTTACAGTAGTAACTAAAATCTCTTCTTATAGAGGAGTAGAATCTACAGAAAAACAAAGGGAATTAGCTACTATTATAATTGATCCTAATGTAAAACTAGAAAATGCATCTGACTTTACTCACTTTGACAGTTTTATCTCTGAAGGTAAAATTGCTACAGAGATTAAAATTAAAGATATAGAAAAATACGATATAAGAAAAGAGGAGAAAAGAACTATAAATAGACTTCCACCTCATGATGTATATATCGATAAAATTAAAGTTATAAATGCAAAAAATATGAATGAAACAGTGGTAAAAGAGAATTTAACTAAAAATATTCCTAATAATTTTAGTTATAGTGAATTAGAAGATTTAATGATGAAACTCTATGCTCTCTCTTATGTTGAAAAATCATATTATCATATTGAAGGGTCAACTTTAGTTGTCGATGTAGAAGAAAAAGATCCAAATCATATTAGAGTAGGGATGAACTATAATTCTGATATTGGAGCAAAATTAGCTATAATGACTGACCTGACTAAAATAGGAAAATTTATAGGGCGTACTACTACAGCAGAAATAGAATTAGGGGAATATAGAAGTTTAGAATTTAATAACTTTTGGTACTATGGAAAAAACAATAAAGTCGGTTTTGATTTTAAACTTGGCTACGAAGAACTTCCTATATTTATTTATAGAGAAAGCCTATTTGGCTTCTCTAATTTTTACTAGTAGTTTTTCACCTACACCTTTTACATTTTTAATATCTTCTATTGAAGTAAATTTAT
>QNYN01000157.1 GCA_003973585.1 Fusobacteriota bacterium
TTTTGCAATATCTTTTGTCTTTTATTATTTATATCCTGAACATGATGGGAATGAAAAAAAGTAAATTAAAAAGTGAATAAAGAACTCCTAAAAAATTAATAAAAAGTCGTTGCTTTTTGTTGTCTAATATGTTATTATAATCAAGCGACTATACTTATTTAAAAGAATTACTTAGGAGGAATATGAATGGAATTAAAAGATAGATTAATCGAAGTATGTAGAACATATCGTAAAGAAAATGGAATTACTCAAAGAGAATTAGGAGAAAAACTAGGTAAGCACACTTCAGCTGTAGGTAGATTTGAAATTGGTGCAATTGATCCTAGATTAAAGTTTGTTCAAAACTTATTAAATGCTATGGATAAAGAAATTATCATAGTAGACAAAGTAAAATAATCAAAAAGATTGGTATAGAGCCAATCTTTTTTTTTAGATTTTATATATTAGGACAAAAGACCTATTTACAGTTAGTAAAAACAAGTTATAATAATGAAAATTTTTAAAAAATTAAATTAATGAGGAGGAAAAATGAAAAAAATATTAATGTTAATTATGGTAATGATGACTTTGTTATTAAGTGCATGTGGTGGTAGTAAAGAAGAAGAAAAATCAGATAAATTAAAAATAGGATTAGTGCTATCTACAGGTGGTTTAGGAGATAAATCATTTAATGATGCAGCTTATAAGGGATTAATAGAAGCAAAGGATAAATTAGGAGTAGATGTGAAATATGTAGAACCATCAAATGTATCAGAGTTTGATGTGTTTTTAAGAGAATTTGCAGAGGCAGATTTTGATTTAATAATAGGTGTTGGATTCCAAATGAAAGATCCTATTGAAAAAGTAGCATCAGAATATCCAAATAGTCATTTTGTAATGATAGATGAGCCAATTGATATGCCAAATGTAATTTCAGCAGCATTTAATGAACCTGAAGGATCATTTATGGCAGGAGCATTAGCAGGAATGATGACAAAAACGAATACAGTAGGATTTGTAGGAGGAATGGAAGTTCCGTTAATCAAAAAATTTGGTAATGGATTTATGGCAGGAGCAAAATATGTAAATCCTCAAATAAAAACTTTTAAAACTTATGTAGGAGGAAATAATCCCTTCAATGACCCAGCAAAAGGAAAAGAGATGGCATTATCAATGATAGATAATGGTGCTGATATTATATATCATGCAGCAGCAGGATCTGGAATGGGAGTTTTTGAAGCGGCTAAAGAAAGAGGAGTATATGCAATAGGGGTAGATTCTAATCAAGATGGTGTAGTACCAGGAACTGTTCTTACTTCTATGTTAAAAAATGTAGATAAAGCTGTTTTCTCAATAATAAAGGATACTCAAGAAAAAGGATTTACAGCTGGAGAATTAGAATTTAATTTAGCTAATGGTGGAGTAGGAATTACTGATTTAGAGTATACTAAAGATCAAGTTGGTGAAGATAAAATAAAGAAATTAGAAGAGATTAAAGCTGATATTATATCTGGTAAAATAGATGTAGAAGCAGAAATGTCTAAATTATAAAAAAAGAGTTTAATAGATAAAAAACTAAAAAATGACTTAAAAAAGGTTATTTTATATAAATAAAGAACATTTTTTTAAAAATGTTGAAGTGCTCCTAAAAATATGCTATATTTATAATGTAAATACATTAAATTTAGGAGGGACAAAATGAAAAAAATATTATTATTACTTACAGTAGTTTTTACAATGTTATTAACTGCATGTGGTGGTGGCGACAAAGCAGCTGCAACAAATGAAACGGAAAAGAAACCTTTAAATGTAGGAATCGTATTATCAATTGGTGGTTTAGGAGATAAATCATTTAACGATTCAGCTTTTAGAGGATTAACTATGGCAAAAGAGCAATTAGGGATTAACTTTAAGTATGTAGAACCAGCTTCTCCATCTGAAGATCAACAATTCTTAAGAGAATTTGCTGAAAATGATTATGATTTAGTAATTGGTGTAGGATTCTTAATGAAAGATTCAGTAGAAGCTGTAGCAAAAGAATTCCCAGATGTAAAGTTTGCTATTATTGATGAAATAATTGATGCACCAAATGTAACTTCTTTAGTATTTGCTGAAGATGAAGGATCATTCTTAGTAGGAGCATTAGCAGGAATGATGACAAAAACAAATACAGTTGGATTTGTAGGTGGAATGGAAGTTCCATTAATCAAAAAATTCCAAAGAGGATATGAGCAAGGAGCTAAATACATAAATCCAGATATTAAAGTAATTACTTTATATACTTCAGGACCAAACCCTTTCAACGACCCAGTTAGAGGAAAAGAAAATGCAATTGCAGAATATGAGCAAGGTGCAGATGTAATCTTCCATGCAGCAGGAGGAACAGGAACTGGTGTAATTGAAGGTGCAAAAGCAAAAGGGATCTATGCAATTGGTGTAGACTCAAACCAAGATGCAGTAGCTCCAGGAACTGTACTTACTTCTATGGTTAAATATGTTGATAATGCAGTATTTGCAACAGTTAAAGATGTACAAGAAGGAACATTTAAAGCTGGTACAAACAGATTTGGTATAGCAAATAACGGTGTTGGAACAACTGATTTTGAATTCACAAAAGATATTATTGGAGAAGAAAAACTTCAAAAATTAGAAGAAATCAAGCAAGGAATCATAGATGGAACAATTAAAATAAAATAATTTTTTAAGCCTAGAAATTTTCTAGGCTTTTTTTTTACCCAAAATCAGGAAATTGTATAGATTTTATTTTTACTTCTACTTTTGATAATTAAAGTAGAAGTTTTTTATTTAATTAAAATAAGAGAAAACT
>QNYN01000016.1 GCA_003973585.1 Fusobacteriota bacterium
CCCAGCAGAGGTTTTTATGGGAGATAGTGGTTCACTCGCGATAGGTGCGTTTTTAGGCTACCTCGCCATCATCACTAAAAGTGAAGTTTTACTTATACTTATAGGTTCTATCTTGTCCATGTGTGGATTGGTATTTCAAGGGGTTTTATTAAACCCCTTGGCTGATCCCTACACATTAGGAATTTCTAGTGGTGCTTCATTTGGAGCAGCTCTTGCTATAATATTAAATGTTACAATTTTTGGTATTTTTAGTATACATGTGGTTTCATTTGTATTTGCAATACTTTGTTTGATGATTGTTATTAAAATGGGATCTTTTGACAGAAGGATGAATCCTACTTCTATTATATTAGGTGGAATAATAGTAGGTGCCTTTTTTTCTGCAGGATTGAGTTTTTTAAAGTATTTAGCAGATGAAGGTGTAGGAGCTATTATATTTTGGTTGTTAGGAAGTTTTACTGGAAAATCATGGATAGAAGTTAGTATTTTGAGTGTAATATGGGTCTTTGGATTCATATTTTTTTGTTATTATGCAGAAGATTTAAATATATTAGCATTGGGAGAAAAAAATGCAATATCTTTAGGAATAAATCCTAGTAAAATTAGAAGGATATTGTTAGTTGTTAGTTCTATTTTATCTGCAGTGGCTGTATCTACTTGTGGAATAATAGGATTTGTAGGGTTAGTAGTACCTCATCTTTTACGATTTGTAATGGGAACAGACAATAAAAAACTAATTATAGGTTGTGCCATATGGGGTGGAATTCTTATGGGACTTGCAGACAATGTAGTTCGAGTTGTATTGCCTAATGATATTCCTGTAGGAGTAATAACATCATTATTAGGAGCACCTTTCTTTGCTCTAATTTTTAGAAAAAAGATGGGAGGTGGAAACCTAAGATGATAGATGTGAAGAAAATAAACTATTCTATAGATGGAACTCAGATTTTAGAAAATATATCTTTTAAATTTGAAAAGGGAAAATTTTATGGGATATTAGGCCCAAATGGTAGTGGTAAAACTACATTTTTAGATATTTTAAGTGGTTATAAAAAAGCCACAGAATCGGAAATTTATATAGAAGATAAAGAATTAAAAGAATATTCTCATTTGGAAATGGCAAAAAAAATTGCAATAGTTCCACAAAAATTCGATATTGTGTTTCCTTTTTCTGTGGAAGAAATTTTAGAAATGGGAAGATATCCATATAAAAGGAAATTTTCTAGTTTACAAAAAAAAGATTATGAAATTATAGATAGTGTAGTAAAAGAAATAGGGTTAGAAAAACTTTTAAAAAAAGAAATTACAACATTAAGTGGTGGAGAAGAACAGAGGGTTATTTTTGGAAAAGCATTAATTCAAAAAACGCCTGTTCTATTTTTAGATGAATCAACTTCTAATTTGGATCCTTATTATTCACATACTTTACTTAGTGTTGTAAAAAAAAGAGTGAAAAAAGAAAAAGTAACAATTATAGGTGTATTTCATGACTTTAATTTAGCTACCCTTTATTGTGATGAAATTTTGTTGTTTGAAAAGGGTAAAATTGTAAAAAGTGGGAAGACAGAAGATGTTCTTAACTCTAAAAAATTAGAAGAAGTATTTAAAATTGGATGGAGAAAGTATAAAACAGAGAAACATACATTTGTATTCCCTAATTTAAGAGGAGATAAAGATGATTAGAAGTATAAAATTAGTATTAACATTTATTTTTATGATGCAACTTAGTTTTGCGTTTAATGGAAAAATAGTAAGTGAATCAGGAAAAGTAGTAGATTTATCAAAACCACATACAAGAATTATTTCTATATATGGAGCTCATACAGATGTTTTAATAGGAATAGGAGCAAAGGATAACTTGATAGGGGTAGATAAAAGTAATGCTGATTTAGGAATAGAAGTATTTTCTTATAAAGATAATGTTGAAAAATATATAGCAGCAAAACCAGATTTAATTTTAATTAGACCAATGATTAGAGATAGATTTAGTGGTTTAGTAAGAGCTTTAGTAAGAGCAAATTTAACAGTAGTAACTATAAAACCAACTAAATTTGAAGAATTAGATGATTATTGGATGACCCTTGGTGCTTTAAGTGGTCATGAAAAAGAAGCTTTAAAATATAAAGAAGACTTCCATAAAGAATTAGCTAAATTAAAGAAAAAAGCTGATTCTATTCCTCAAAGTGAAAGAAAAACAGTGTTTTTTGAAGCAAGACATAAAACAAATCAAACAACTGCACTTGATGGTATTCCAGCTTATATTTTAAAAGTATTAAATATTAATAATATAGCTTACGATGCTACTCCTACAAAAAAAGGATCTAGTGTTGCTAATTTCCCAAAAGAATTACTTCTTAGTAGAGGAGATAAAATCGATGTATATATAGCACAATATGGTGCAATGAATAGACCTACAGTAGAAATGATAAAAAATGCTCCAGGTTATAAAGCTATAAAAGCAGTAAGAGAAAATCAAGTTTATATAATAGATGAATATGATGTATCTAGACCAACAAGTGGATTATTAGATGGAATAAAAGAAGTAGGAAAAATAGTATATCCAAAATATTTTTAATGGAGGAATAAATTTGAGTTATGTAAAAAAGCCTATGGCAATTGAAAACAGAAGTTTTGAGATTATAACATCTGAATTAGGAGAAAAAGTAAAAAAATTCACAGAAAGTGAATTAAAAATTGTAAAAAGATTGATTCATACTACAGCAGACTTTGAATATGCAGATATAATAGAAATATCAAAAACAGCAATAGAAAGTGGTAAAAAGGCTATAGAAAATGGAT
>QNYN01000102.1 GCA_003973585.1 Fusobacteriota bacterium
TAAATTAGCCATTTCTATATGACCTTTATGAAGGGGATTAAAAGATCCACCAAAGATTCCTATTTTTTCTTTCATAAATTATTCCTCTAAAAATTTTTTTAATTTTTCAGTATAAAGAGCTTCTTTAGTGTAAGAAAATTCATTTAAAATTTTTCCATAACTAATAACTTCTAATGATTTACTTTTATTAGCCATTTCAAATACTTTCTCTTTTGATGTTTCTTCTAAAATATTTGTACTAGTTAACTTTTCGTATTGGGTAAATACAGCACCTCTTTGTAAAATATATGACATTCCAACATAAAAAACTTCATCAGAAAATTCATTGTTTTTTAGGAGATCATATAGACTCCATGCCATAATGGATTTTTGAGTATCAATATCTTCTAATAAAATATAGTCAAATAGCATTTTAAAAAATAAATTTTTATCCCTAAAAAAAAGTTCTTTCCCATATTTCAAACCAAAAATTCTATTTCCACTAGCTAAAATTTTATTAAAGTTTTTAATTAATGTATCTATACTATACTTTGAAAGTCTTTCAATTTTTTTTATCTTTTCCCTTTGAGTAAGGTCTACCATATTTTCTATAATATCTTTTATAATTTCTTTATAATTACTTTCATCTAAAGTAGTTATTAATGAAAGGGCAAGGTTAATCTTATTTCTTTTGATAATTCCTTGACTATCAATAGTAAAATAAGTTCGTTTTCCTAGTCCCTCTGCTATAGATTCAATCAATTTTATTTTTCCACCCTTAAGGTAGATTTCATAAAATTTATCTATATTTTTTTCTTTTATATCTTCAATTTGAAACATTATTCCTCCTGATCTTTCTTTTTAAACAAATTATCCTCTATTAAGGTTAGTTCTACTTTTAATACATATGTTCTTGGCATCTCTAAATTAGGAGGTAATTTTACAATATCTTTTTCTGTAGTTATAATAAAGTCAGCCCCTATTTCATCAGCTCTTTTTAGAATTTTTTCAAAATCTTTTTCTTTAAAATCATGATGATCTAAAAAATCAATTCTTTCAGTAGTAGCAGGCATCAAAGAAATTACAGTTTTTTCAAAATTTAAAGGATTAGCTAACCCACTAAATAATAAAACTTTTTTCTTATTTATCCAAAATAAAGGTTTCATATCTCCTTTTAAATTCTTAAAAGAAACTACACCATATTTTGCTACTGAAATATTTTTCTTATATTTTGATAAATATTTTTTTATCTTTTTAATTTCCCTTTCTTCTACTAAATCAGCTTTAGTAATAATAAATTCATCAGCTCTTTTTAATTGTCTCAAATCTTCCCTTAGTGTACCAAGAGGTAATAATCTACCACCACCAAAGGGATTAGTTGCATCTATTAAGACAATATTACAGTCTCTTTCTAATTTTCTGTGTTGAAAACCATCATCTAAAACAATAGTATCGATATCAAAGTTTTCTTTAGCCATAATACAAGCATCATACCTATCTCTACCAACAACAATAGGAACTTTGGTATTCATAGCGTGTAAGATAGGTTCATCACCACTTTCTTTAGCAGTTACAAAAATATTTTTTCCATCTGCTACAATCATAGGATCTTTTTTTCTTTTCCCTTTGTAACCTCTAGATACTATAGCTACCTTTCGGCCTTCATCTAAAAATCTTTGAACTAGATATTGTACAGTAGGAGTTTTACCAGTACCACCTACAGTAATATTTCCAACACAAAAAATCTCGAGGTCGTCAATTTTTTTTGACTTCAAGATTCCTTTGTCATATAGTTTATTTCTCAAACTTGTTACTAAGTGGTACAAATACGCTAAAAACTCCATATTATTCCTCTTTTACTATTTATTAAAATAAGATAACTACTGTAATTATAACAGAAATTTTAATATTTTATTAATTAATTTTCTCTAAATACTTACAGAAATTATTTTTGATTCTCCTAATTCTTTATTCATAGTAACACCATATAATTTATCTGATCTTCTCATTGTTTCTTTATTATGGGTAATTAAAATAAATTGTGAACGGTCTGTAAATTCTTTTAATTTACTAATTAATTTTTTTATATTAGTTTCATCTAATGCTGCTTCTATTTCATCAAAAAAAGTAAATGGACTTGGTTTATACATGAATAAAGCCATGATAAAGGCTATAGCAACCATGGATTTTTCCCCACCAGATAATAATGTAATAGACTGTGATTTCTTATTTTTAAATTTAACCATTAAATCAATTCCACTTTCTATAATATTATCTTGATTAGTCAACTTTAACCTTCCGATAGAATTATTTAATACTTCCTTACACATATATTCAAAATTTTTATCAATTTCCTTGTATGCAGAATAAAATTTAGTTTCAATGACCTTTTCGATTTCTTCTACTAATTTTAAAAGAGATTTTTTACTAATGACTAAATCATCCCTTTGAGCTATGATAAATTCATATTTTTCTTTTAATTCTTCAAATTCTTCAATGGCTAAAAGATTAACAACACCTAATCCTTTTAATTTTATTTCCAAATTATATAGAGTTTCTTTAGAAGCTTTTAGACTAGTATTTAATAGAACTTCTTCTACTTCTACTAAATCTTCTAGACTTTTTTCGATTTGAATAGTTATACCATTTAATTTTTCTAATTTTTCAATGATATTTTTTAATTTGTTTTCTTCTAAAATAATATCTTTTTCAATATTTTTAATAGATAAAATTTCTTCTTTTTCTTCTTTTTCTAGTTTTTCTTGCAAATTCTTTTTTTCTTTTATTTGAAGAAATTCTTTCTCATACTTACTAT
>QNYN01000161.1 GCA_003973585.1 Fusobacteriota bacterium
AAAAAGTTAGATTTAATTGCGTCTAATTTTACAAGGGAGAGTTAGAGTGAGCTGTATTATATATGGCTCATTTTTTTTATTCTATATAGTTACCCTCTCTTTTCGTGTTTTAAAATTAGATTTAGTTACATCTAATTTTAGAAATTCATGAATCGAGAGGGAAGGGAGAGTTCCAAAGATTGGATTTGGCAAGGGTGAGTTCTGAAAAATTTCTCCTAGAACGACATTAAATAAATATTAAAAAACAATTAATTTGCTAATCAAAGTATAAATTTGATTAATTTATCATACTATTTGTTGTATTTTTGAACCATTTGTGATAAAATTAGGAACGAAAAATTTGAAAAATTATTAAATATATGTTACCAAAAGGAGTGTTTTGTAGATGAAACTGTTTACGTTTAAAGGTGGGGTACATCCATCTGACAACAAGGTACAGACTGAAAATGAAGCTATTCAAAATTTTGACGCACCAAAAATGCTAAATATTGCATTATTACAACATATTGGTGCTCCTCTAAATCCATTAGTAAAACCTGGAGATAGAGTACTTAAAGGTCAAAAAATTGCAGATAGTCAAGCTTTCATGTCAGCACCGATCCATTCACCAGTGAGTGGAACTGTAAAGAAAATTGAATTTTTACCATTTCCAACAAGTGGAAAGGTAAACACTATTATCATTGAAAATGATGGTCAAGAGGAATTAGCAGAATTACCAACTATTAAAGATTGGAAAAATGCTTCTAAAGAAGACTTATTAGCAATGGTAAGGGAAAAAGGAATAGTAGGAGTAGGAGGAGCTTGTTTCCCAACTCATATTAAACTTAACCCACCAAAGGATATGCCTATCGATACTTTAGTAGTAAATGGAGCAGAATGTGAGCCTTATCTAAATGCAGATAATAGACTTATGTTAGAAAATCCATCTTCTATTATAGAAGGAATCAAAATAGTTATGCATATCTTAGGAATTAATAGTGCTAAAGTTGGAATTGAAAACAATAAGCCAGATGCAATAGAAGCTATGATCAAAGCTAGTGCTGATGATGATAGAATCGAAATCTGTCCTTTAAAAACTCAATATCCACAAGGTGGAGAAAAACAATTAATCTCAGCTATTTTAGGTAGAGAAGTTCCAAGTGGTGGATTACCTGCTAAAGTAGGAGTAGTAGTACAAAATACTGCAACTTGTGCTTTAATTTATGAAGGACTTGTAAATGGAATGCCTTTAATTGAAAAAACTGTAACTATTTCAGGAAAAGCAATTAAAAATCCTATGAACTTAAAAGTTAGAATAGGAACTATGTTTAGAGATTTATTAGACCATGCAGGAATCGAAAGGGAAGCAGTAGATAAATTAGTATCTGGTGGACCTATGATGGGAATGGCTCAGCCTTCTGAAGATGTACCTGTAGTAAAAGGAACTTCAGGATTATTAGCTCTTACAAAAGAAGAAACTAATCAATGTAAGCCTAAAAACTGTATTTTATGTGGAAAATGTGTTAGCGTTTGTCCTATGGGATTAGAGCCGTTAATGTATGCTAAATTAGCTAAATTCAACCAATGGGAAGAAATGGGTAAATATAATTTAATGGATTGTATTTCTTGTGGTTCATGTTCATTTATTTGTCCTGCTAATAGACCATTAACAGAAGCAATTAATATCGGTAAAGCTAAATTAAGAGCAATGCCAAGAAAATAATAAATTATTAATTAGGCTAGATAGCCGTTAGGAGGAAAAGAAGTGGCGAAATTGTTAAAAATGGGACCTTCTCCACATGTAAGAACTAACGAAACTGTAAATAAAGTAATGTATGATGTAATTATTGCATTATTACCAGCATTACTTATGTCTGTGTATGTATTTGGAATACAAGCACTTACAATAACTTTAGTAGCAGTTGGAACATGTGTAGTAACAGAAGGCGTTATGCAAAAAATAATGGGAAAAGAAATGGAAATAGAAGATGGAAGTGCTGTAATAACAGGAATATTATTTGCATTTGTTGTTCCAGTAACTATGGCATATTGGATAGTTATAATTGGATCAATGGTGTCAATTATATTAGGAAAAATGTTATTTGGTGGATTAGGACACAATATATTCAACCCAGCATTAGTTGGTAGAGCATTTGTTCAAGCTTCATGGCCAGTAGCAATAACTACTTTTGTACTAGACGGACAAGCAGGACCAACTATGTTAGATGCAATGAAAAGAGGATTAGATGGTACTTTAGTAGCAGCAGGAAATCCTTATATGAATGCATTATTAGGAAAAATGGGTGGAACTATTGGAGAAACATCTGCAATAGCTATCTTATTAGGTGGAATTTACTTAATCTATAGAGGACAAATCCAATGGGAAGTACCAGTAGTAATTATCGGTACAGTAATGGCAGGAGCATTTTTATTTGGAGGAGATCCAATTATGCATATGTTATCTGGAGGATTATTCTTAGGAGCATTCTTCATGGCAACAGATATGGTAACATCTCCTTATACTAAAAAAGGTCAAATAATATTTGCCTTTGGAATTGGTGTATTAGTAACTTTAATTAGATTTAAAGGTGGATACCCAGAAGGAATGGCTTATTCAATCTTAATTATGAATGGTGTTGTACCAATTATAAATAGATACACTAAACCAAAAATGTTTGGAGGTGTAGCAAAGTAATGAATAGATTAGTACATTATGGTGCTGTATTATTAGTTATAGCTGCTATAGCAGCCGGATTATTATCTAGTGTTAATACAATAACTGCACCACAAATCGAAAAAATAAATAAA
>QNYN01000113.1 GCA_003973585.1 Fusobacteriota bacterium
ATACTCCTGGTAAATCTACTAATTTTATTGTTTGTCCTTTATATTCAAATTCTGCTTCTAAAAAACCGTCAAATCTAAGCTCATATTTAACATGAGTTTGTTTTTTATGGGTTTTTGCTATTTCTAAAGATTTTTCTAATAACTCTTTCATCCCTCTATTTTTTATTGCACTTGTTGGAATTGCAGGCATCCCTATATGTTTTTCAAAATGTTTTATATCTAACTTGAAGTTTAATTTTTCAAATTCATCCATAAAATTCAGAGCCATTATCATAGGTCTTCCTAATTCTTTTAATAGCATTGTAAGGTATAAATTTCTATCTAAATTTGTAGAATCTACTACATTAATTACTACATCTGGATTTTCATTTATTATATATTCACGGGTAATCTTTTCTTCTAATGTGTAGGGACTTAGTGAGTATACTCCTGGTAAATCTACTAATTTTATTGTTTGTCCTTTATATTCAAATTCTGCTTCTTTTTTTTCTACAGTTACCCCTGGCCAGTTCCCTACTTTTAGGCTTGACCCTGCTATTTCATTTATTAAAGCTGATTTTCCAACATTTGGATTTCCAGCAAATGCTATTTTTATCATAACTTTTATTTCTCCTTCTCTATGGCTTCTATCTCAATATGAATTGCATCTTCTTTTCTTATTGCTATTCCAGTTCCTTTTACTAAATACTGTTTTGGATCTCCTAGTGGAGCATCCCTTTCTAATTTTATTGTTTCTCCAGAAGTTATTCCCATATCAGTTAACCGTTTTTTTAATTCTCCTAATCTTCCAATTTTTACTATTTTTGCTCTTTCCCCTCTATTTAAATCAGTTAATTTCATACTTCCCTCCCAAATTTACTTTTCTAAAAATACACTACCAATCATATATTTTGTATTTCAAAGTATTTTTCTAAAAAATATTTTTAACTTTCAGCCACTATTATTTTACTAGCTAAACCAAATCCTATAGCATATTTGCAAGTTTTAGTTTTTATAATTATATCTTTACTACAGCTTCCTTTTGTTATACATAAAGATTCTCCTATACAAAAGCCTCTTTCTAGAAGTTTTTTCTTAGCTTTACTCCCACCAAGAATATCGACGATTCTAAGTTCTCTATTTGGTGTAGCAAATGTTATTGGACAGACCATAAATAGTTTCCTCCTTCTAAAACAACTGTATTCTATCTGCTATTAGTTTACCAACTTATTAAGTTATTGTCAACAAAAAAGCTTTGATTATAAAAGTATTTTATTAGTGTATTCTTTTCCCTAAAAATGTTAGAATATTTAATGATAATATATATTTATAATTCTAAGGGGGAAGCTATGTTTAGTAAAGAAACTTATATAAAAAGAAGAAGAGCAATAAAAGAATATATGAAATCTGGGATTATCCTTATTACTGGTAATGGTGAAGTAGGAACAGATTATCTTGATAACACCTATCATTTTGTACAAGATAGTTCTTTTAGATATTATTTTGGTATTGATCGTACTGATATGTTTGGAGTTATTGATATTGATAATGATAATGAATATATCTTTGGATATGATTTTACTATTTCAGATATTATTTGGATGGGAAAACAACCTAAATTAAAAGATGAAGGTTCTAATGTAGGAATTGAAAATGTTGGTTCTTACAATGATCTCAAAGAATTTTTAAAAGCTAATTCTAATAGAGAAATTCACTACCAACCTCAATATAGGGGAGATAATATTATTACTTTATGTGATTTATTAGGTAAAACTCCTACTGAAATTGAAAATGGTAGTTCCGAAAAATTATGTTATGCCATTGCTAATCAACGAATTTATAAGACACCTGAAGAAATAATAGAAATAGAAAAAGCCGTTAATATCACAAGGGAAATGCATTTAAAAGCTATGCAAACAGCAAAAATTGGAATGAGAGAATATGAAGTTGTTGCTAATATTCAAGAAGTTGTAAATAATCATAATTGCACTAATAGTTTTCCTACTATTTGCACTACTAATGGGCAAACTCTTCATAATCATTATCATGGTAATACCCTAGAAAGTGGACGAATGTTACTTATAGATTGTGGTGTCAAAACTATAGAAGGTTATTGTGGTGATATGACTACTACTTTTCCTGTAGAAGCTAAATTTTCTCCTAAACAAGCTAGTATATATAATATCCTAATAGATGCATATAATCATGCTGAATCTATTTTAAAAGCTGGTATTACTTATAAAGAAGTACATTTAGCTACTGTTACTAAAATAGCAGAAGGATTAAAATCACTAGGTCTTATTAAAGGTAATATAGAAGATGTTGTGAAAAATGGAGCTCATGCATTATTTATGCCCCATGGTTTGGGACATATGCTAGGAATGGATGTCCACGATATGGAAAGTTTTGGAGAAGTAATTGTAGGATATAACGGTGAGCAAAAATCTACTCAATTTGGATTATCATCACTTAGAATGGGAAGGGTTTTAGAAGATGGATTTGTTTTTACAGTTGAACCTGGAATTTATTTTATCCCTGATTTAATAAAAAAATGGAAAGATGAAGGGATTAATTCTGAATTCTTAAATTTTGAAAAAATAGAAGAATATATTGATTTAGGTGGGATGAGATATGAGGGGGATTATGTGATAGAAAATGGAAACCCTCGTAGACTAGGGATGAAGATGCCTAAAACTATAGAAGAAGTAGAAGCTGAAAGAGCTAAAGCTTATAAGAACTAAATACAAAAGCGACTTAAGAAATTTTAAAATTAAGTCGCTTTTTTAATATATTTTTTTAATG
>QNYN01000212.1 GCA_003973585.1 Fusobacteriota bacterium
ATGCTTTAGGAGATATCTTTTTGATATCAGATAAATGTTCGATTGCCTCTGACAAACTACCATACTCTCCAATGTAGAGACTAAAATATCTCTTCCCTTTTAAAATATAACTTTTGTAAGGAAGTGCTTCTTTTCTTTTGTTTGCATTTTTCAAATTTAAAAAAGCACCTATTTTAATTCTGTAGATAGTTTGATATTTTATATTTGGAGGAATATCCTCCTTGAAATAGTAGATTGTTGAAGCATATATTTGTGTGCTATTTATCATTAACACAATTAATAGCAAGATTTTAAATATACACTTCATCATAATATCTATATCGGGAAAACCGATATTTTCTTTAAGGAAGTGTTCTAACACACCTTAAATATAGATTGTCTGGATTCTAAGAATTTATTAGGAAATAAAGATAAAATAAGAACTTATAGTATAGAAGGAAAAGCTGATATATATGCTGAAAATATCAGAATAGAAAATGGTAAAAGTGTTTATGAAGTTATAAAAGAAGGAGAATCTTTAGGTACTTTTAAATTAAAAGTTCCAGGATTACACAATGTTTCTAATAGTTTAGGAGTTATTTATTTAGCTTATATTCTAGGAGTATCTTTAGAAGAAATAAAAACAAGATTAGAAAAATTTAAAGGTGCAAAAAGAAGGTATGATGTAATTTTAGATGGAAAAACTAGAATTATTGATGATTATGCTCATCATCCTACAGAGATAATTGCAACTTTAGAAGGAGCCAAAAAAATAGAAGATAAAAAAATAACAGCAATCTTTCAACCACACAAATATAGTAGAGTAAAATTTTTATACGATGAATTTAGAGGTTGTTTTGATTTAGCTGATGATGTGATATTAATGCCAATTTATGCAGCAGGAGAAAAAGAAGATTATGGATTATCTTTAGAGGAATTAGCTAGAGATATGTATACGACAGGGGAAGCTAAAATATTAACAACAGTTGATGAATTAGTGGATTTAGTAAAATCTGAAGAGAGAACCTATATATTTATGGGAGCAGGAACTATTTCCCAAATGGCATATGAAGTAGTCGAAAAAATGGAGGAATAATGAAAATATATAAATACCACCATATGAGAGAATATTCGAATATGAAAATAGGTGGAATAGCTAAAGAATTGATAATAATAGAAAAAAAAGAAGAATTAATAGAAGTATTAAAAACTAGAGAAAAAACATTTTTAATAGGAAATGGAACTAATACTTTAATTCCAGATGGAAATTTAGATATTTCATTTATTAGTTTAAGTAAACTAAATAAGATAGAAGATTTGGGAAACGGAAGGGTCTATGTAGAAGCAGGACTTAATTTTGATGACCTTATAGAATTTATGGGTGAGAAAAATTATTCTGGACTAGAAAATTTAGCTGGAATTCCTGGAAGTGTTGGTGGTTTAATTTATATGAATGGAGGAGCTTATGGTTCTGAAGTTTTTGATCATATAGAAGAAATAGAGATTGTAGATGAAAATTATGAGTTAAGAAAAATTAAAAAATCAGATATCTATGTAACTTATAGAAAAACAGAGATACAAGAAAAAAAATGGATAGTAGTAAGTGCTATTTTTAATTTTGAAATTGGATTTAAAAGAGAAAGGGTAGAAGAATTAAAAGGAAAAAGAGAAGCAAGACATCCACTTAATCAACCTAACTTAGGAAGTACTTTTAAAAATCCAGAAGGACATTTTTCAGCAAAATTAATAATAGCTTCAGGGATACAAGGACATAAAATTGGGGATATACAGGTTTCTAATACTCATCCTAATTTTTTAGTAAATCATGGAGAAGCTAAATATAAAGATGTTATAGAAATGATAAGATTAGTAAAAGAAAAAGTGAAATTAGATTCAGGGATAGAATTAGAAGAAGAAATAGTGATTATAGAGGAGTAACTTTATGAGAATAGCAGTATTAATGGGAGGAATTTCTTCTGAAAGAGAAATTTCTCTAATGAGTGGAAATGCAATTTTAAAAGGTTTATTAAATTTAGGTTATGATGCCTTTAAAATAGATTTAGTTGAAGAGAATTATTTAAATGCATTAATAGAAAATGAATTTGATTTAGCTTATATTGCATTACATGGAGAATTTGGTGAAGATGGACGAGTTCAAGCTGTACTAGATATATTAAAAAAACCATATACTGGATCTGGAGTTACAGCAAGTGCTGTATCGATGGATAAAATATTAACTAAAATAATAGTTGATGACTTTGGGATTAAAACTCCTAAAAAATATACGACTATAGAAGAAATAAAAGAATATCCAGTAGTAATAAAGCCTTCTAAAGAGGGATCAAGTGTTGGGCTATATATTTGTGAAAATTATGAGGAAGCAAAAAAAGCTACAGAAAAATTAATTGGTTTAGATTTAGTAATAGAAGAGTTTATAGTAGGTGAAGAGTTAACTGCAGGAATTATAAATGAGGAAAAATTAGGAGTAGTTAAAATAATACCAAATTCAGGAAGATATGATTTTAAATCTAAATACACACCTGGATTGACAACCTATGAAGTTCCAGCAAAGATAGAAAAAAAATACTATGATGAAGCTATGGAAATCTCTTTAAAAGTTCATAAGATCTTAAATTTAAAAGGGATAAGTAGAAGTGATTTCATACTTTCTAAAAATGGATTATATTTTTTAGAAGTAAATACTAGTCCTGGGATGACAACTACAAGTTTAATTCCAAAATTAGGGAAATTAAAAGGTTATACATTTGAAGAAATATTAGATAAAGTTATAAAAAATG
>QNYN01000082.1 GCA_003973585.1 Fusobacteriota bacterium
TTATAGAGGGTGAAATAGGTTATGAATATAAGAGAACAAAAAAGTGCTATATCTTCAAGGGTAATTGAGAGGTTGACTAAATATTTAAGGTGTTTAGAAAATCTATCTCCAGAAGACTATATTTCTTCAGAAGAACTAGCACATAAAATGGGATTTACAGCAGCTCAAATTAGAAAAGACTTATCTAATTTTGGTGAATTTGGTATTAGAGGAAAAGGGTATCAGATAAGAACTTTACATAATGATATAGAAAGAATTTTAGGTGTTCATAAAACAAATAATGTAATAGTTATTGGAGCTGGAAGATTAGGTGGAGCATTAGTTTCGGAGCCTGAGTTTACCAAAGAAAGTTTTAATATAATAGGGATATTTGATAATTCACCGAATAAAATAGGAACCGATATAAAGGGAATAAAAATAAGAGATATAAAGGAAATACCATATTTTTTAAAAGCAAAAGATAGGGTAGATGTAGCTATCCTTACAGTACCAAAAAAAGTAGCACAGCAAATAGCAACAAGTATAGTAGAATCAGGAGTTAGATCAATACTTAATTTTGCACCAATAAATTTAGAAGTGCCTGAAAATGTAGTTGTAAAGAATATAGATTTATATGCTAAATTACAAGAATTAAATTATTGGAAGGAGAAAGTTTTAAATGATGAATAAACTTATAGATGGGAAAAGAATTTCCAGTGAAATTAAAGAAGAGTTAAAAAAAGAAGTAGAAGAAATAGTAAAAATTGGAGAAAGAGCACCAGGATTAGCTGTAGTTATTGTAGGAGAAAATCCAGCATCAAAAGTATATGTAAGGTCTAAAGTTAGAACTTGTGAATCTCTTGGATTATATTCTGAAAAATATACTTTAGAAGAAGATGTTACAGAAGAAGAATTATTAAAATTAATAGAAAAATTAAATGAAAAAGAAGCTATAGATGGTATATTAGTACAATTACCATTACCTAAACATATCGATGAAGATAAGGTCATAGAAGCTATAGCACCAAATAAAGATGTCGATGGATTTAGCCCAGTAAATTTAGGGAAATTAATAACAGGAAAATGTGAATTTAACCCTTGTACTCCCTATGGAATTATGGAACTTCTAAAAAGATATGAGATAGAATTATCTGGAAAAGATGTTGTTATAGTTGGAAGAAGTAATATAGTAGGAAAACCATTATCTATTATGATGACTAATGAAAGTGCAACTGTTACATTATGTCATAGTAGAACAAAAGATATAAAAGCCAAAACTTTAGAAGCAGATATTGTTGTAGTAGCTGTTGGAATTGAAAAGTTTTTAAAGGAAGATATGGTAAAAGAAGGTAGTATAGTTATAGATGTCGGTATAAATAGAGATAGTAATGGAAAGTTATGTGGAGATGTAGATTTTGATCAAGTATCAAAGAAAACAAAGCTTATAACACCAGTACCAGGTGGAGTGGGACCAATGACTATAGCTATGCTTATGAAAAATACAGTTAAATCTAGGAAAATGATAAATAATTAAAAACTGGAGGCGATTATGAAAGAAAAAGATAGAGAATTTTTTATTGTAGATAAAAGAATTTTACCAAATTCAATTCAAAATGTTATAAAGATAAATGAGATAGTGCAAAAAGAAGGAATTTCAAAGTATGAAGCAATAAAAAAAGTGGGAATAAGTAGAAGTACTTATTATAAATATAAAGATTATATAAAACCATTTTTTGAAAGTGGAAAAGACACTGTATTTAATATAAATATGGCTATACATGATGAACCTGGGATGATATCTAAGATATTTAATATAATTGCAGAATTTAATGTAAATGTTTTAACAATTACTCAAAATATACCAATTGATGGAATAGCTAGAATTACTTTAGCATTAAGAACGAATACCGATGCCATGAGAAATCTAGAAAATATGCTAGAAAAAATTACAGAACAACCAGGTGTAGCAGAAATAAGAATAATAGGTAACAACTAAGGGGGCAACAATGAAAATTGATGTTAAAGTTATAAAAGAATTAGCAAAAGACTTTGAAAAATATGGATTAGAAGAGATCACATTAGAAAGTGAAGGAACTAAAATTTCGTTAAAAAAAGAAAAAGAAGTGGAAAAAGAAATAGTTACTCAAGTAGTAGAGCAACCTAGAGTTGTAGCAACACCTTCTAAAAAAGTAGCGAAATCTAAAGAATCAAAAGTTGAAGCACCACATTATGAGTCAGTAAAATCTCCTATGGTGGGAACTTATTATGGATCACCATCTCCAGATGCAGATTCTTTTGTAAAAGAAGGAGAAACAGTGAGAGCAGGAGACACTCTTTGTATTGTAGAAGCAATGAAACTTATGAATGAAGTAAAAGCAGAAAAAGACTGTAGAATAGTAAAATTACTACTAAAAGATGGAGATCCTGTAACAAAGGGAATCGATTTATTTTTAATAGAAGAAGTATAAATTAAAATTTGAGTCACTATTTAGTGGCTCTTTTTTGCTATTAACTAACAAAGTATAGAAGAAAAGTATAAATATATAATATAGAGGTGTAAAATATCTCCTAAAAATTCAATTCAAGGATAGCTATTAGAGTAGTAAAATTCTAGTAATTCGCAGTTAGATGTGATATAATTCAAATTAGAAAAGAGAAGATTAATTTGAATAAAATATAGTTAAGATAGGAGTAAAAGATGAAATTAGCCGTTATAACTTTAGGTTGTAGTAAAAATTTAGTAGATACCGAGCATTATCTTGGGATATTAGTAAATAAAAAAGGATTTGAGATTACT
>QNYN01000029.1 GCA_003973585.1 Fusobacteriota bacterium
ATATTTTTATCTAATGGACCAGGAGATCCAGCTGATTTGACTGGTGTTATAGATGAGATTAAAAAAATGGTAGGTAAAACTCCTATGATTGGTATTTGTTTAGGTCATCAATTACTTACTTGGGCTTTAGGTGGAACTACAACTAAACTTAAATTTGGTCATAGAGGTTCTAATCATCCTGTAAAAGATTTAGAGAAAAATAAAATATTTATTACATCTCAAAATCATGGGTATGTAACTGATACTATTCCAGAATGTGTTACTATTACTCAAATAAACTTAAATGATAATTCTGTAGAAGGAATGAAAGACTATAAAAATAAGATAGCATCGGTACAATACCATCCTGAAGCTTCTCCAGGACCTGAAGATTCACAATATGTATTCGATGATTTTATAGAGATGTTAAAATAATTTGGAGGTAAATTTTATGTTAGATAAAGATATAAAGAAAACCCTAGTAATAGGATCTGGACCAATTGTAATAGGACAAGCTGCTGAATTTGATTATTCAGGAACTCAAGCCTGTGAAGCACTAAAAGAAGAAGGAATAGAAGTAGTATTAATAAATTCAAATCCTGCTACAATCATGACTGATAAATCTGTAGCTGATAGAATATATATAGAACCAATTACAATAGAATTTGTAACTAAAGTAATAAAAAAAGAAAATCCTGATTCAATATTAGTTGGAATGGGAGGACAAACAGCCCTTAATATGGCTATTGAATTAGAAGAAAGTGGTATTTTAGAAGAAAGAAATATAAAAGTTTTAGGAACATCTATTAATTCTATCAAAAGAGGGGAAGATAGAGATCTTTTCCGTGATGCTATGAAAAAAATTGGTGAACCTACAATAGAAAGTGCAATAGTAGAAACATTAGAAGAAGGGTTAGAGTTTGCTGCTAAAATTGGTTATCCATTAATCGTAAGACCTGCATATACATTAGGTGGAACAGGTGGAGGAATGGCAAACAATCCTCAAGAATTAGAAAATATTTTACTTAAAGGACTTGTTTTATCGAGAGTAGGTCAAGTTTTAGTAGAAAAATCTATTTTAGGTTGGAAAGAAGTAGAATATGAAGTAATGAGAGATAAAAATGGAAATAGAATTACTGTTTGTAATATGGAAAATATTGATCCTGTTGGTATCCATACAGGAGATAGTATAGTAGTAGCTCCTTCTCAAACTTTATCTGATAAAGAATATCAAATGCTAAGAACATCAGCATTAAATATTATAGATGAAATAGGAATTGTAGGAGGATGTAATGTACAATTTGCTCTAAATCCTAATTCATTTGAATATGCTATTATAGAAATTAATCCTAGAGTATCTAGATCATCAGCATTAGCTTCTAAAGCTACAGGTTATCCCATTGCAAGGGTTGCAGCTAAATTATCATTAGGATACACATTAGACGAAATTAAAAATGATGTAACAGGTAAAACTTATGCTTGTTTTGAACCAGCCCTTGACTATATCGTAGTAAAAATTCCTAAATGGCCATTTGATAAATTTAAAAAAGCTGATAGAAAACTTGGAACAAAAATGATGGCTACTGGTGAAATAATGGCTATTGGAAATAACTTTGAATCAGCATTTTTAAAAGGAATAAGATCATTAGAAATAGGTCAATATAGTATGGAGCATAATGCTTCTAAAATAAGATCTATGGAAGATTTAAAAAGAAGGGTAGTGAGCCCCGATGATGAAAGAATATTTGATTTAGCAGAGATGTTAAGACGAGGATACACTAAAACTATGTTACAAAAATTAACAGGAATGGATCCATTCTTTATGGAAAAAATACAATGGATTGTTAGGCAAGAAGAATTACTAAAAAGAACTAAATTATCTGATTTAACTCCTAAAAATCTAAGAAACTGGAAGAAAAAAGGTTTTTCTGATAAGGCAATGGCAAAATTCATGGGAGTACATGAAGAAGATATCGTAGCTAAAAGAAAAGAATTAGGAGTATTACCTGTTTATAAAATGGTAGATACTTGTGCTGGAGAATTTGAAGCATCTTCTTCTTACTATTATTCTACATATGATTTATATGATGAAGTAGAAATATCAAATAGACGAAAAGTAATAGTAATTGGTTCTGGGCCTATCAGAATAGGACAAGGAATAGAGTTTGATTATTGTACTGTACATACTGTAAAAGCATTACAAAATTTAGATATAGAAACTATTATTATAAACAATAACCCTGAAACTGTTTCAACAGATTTCTCAACAGCTGATAAACTATATTTTGAGCCTTTAGTACTAGAAGATGTAATGAATATCATAGAAAAAGAGAATCCAGAAGGAGTTATCCTACAATTTGGAGGACAAACGGCTATAAAGTTAGCTAACGATCTTGCAGATTTAGGAATAAATATTCTTGGAACATCTGCTGAAATGATCGATGCTGCAGAAGATAGAGAAAAATTTGAAGCTGCCCTTGAAAAATTAGATATTAAAAGACCTAAAGGTAGAGCTGTATGGAATATTGAAGATGGAATTGCAGAAGCAGAAAAAGTTAAATATCCTGTATTAGTAAGACCTTCATATGTATTAGGTGGACAAGGGATGGAGATTTGCTATTTAGAAGAAAATTTAAAAGGATATTTAGAAGCATCTTTTATTAGAGATCCTGAAAATCCAGTTTTAGTTGATAAATATCTAAATGGTGTTGAAATTGAAGTAGATGCTATCTGTGATGGTGAAGATGTACTGATTGGCGGCATTATGCAGCACATTGAGCAGGCAGGG
>QNYN01000109.1 GCA_003973585.1 Fusobacteriota bacterium
CTGTTTTTGCTATCTTTCAGATAAGTTCATAATCACTCCTTTTGTACTCACTAATATATCGAATGATAATTTTTTCTATCTCGATCACATAATAATCTTTGTTTGTATAAAAGTCAATCTTTTTGTTTGAAAAATAATTTTTATGTTCAAATACAACATAGAAATATTGTACGCTATTTACTGCTGATAAGATGACCTTCTCTATAAAGCTTTAATAAGACTCTCAATTCTTTTAAATTTTTTATAAGTTTTATTCCAGTATCGGTATCTTTTACTTTTTTTCTTTTGGCTTTATCAACTAATTGAATTACAGATATTATTTCATGACTATCTTCTATAGCTTTTTCAAGAGTTGTAAAAGGTTCATGTGAAGCTAATCTTAGGCCATAAGAATTATAAATCAAAGTATATCCTGCTGTTCCTGTAGTCTTCTGATAAGCTTTAGATAGGCCACCATCGATAACAAGTAATTTGTTTCCAGCTCTCATAGGTAGTTCACCTTTTTTAGTGAGGACAGGTGTATGTCCATTTATTATATGTCCATTATCTTCTGTAACATCAAAATGTTTCATCAATTTTAAAATAATTTCTTCATTCTCTCTCAATTTATAATAAGGGTTTTTTATCTCTTTATGAGTTTCTTTTTCTTTTATAAAATATCTTTCAAATGTTTTCATATCTTCTTTTCCAAAAAGTGGTGAATATTCTCCTGTCCACATATACCAAAGCCAATCAAGTTCTCGTTTATCTCCTTTAAAATAAGCTTTTCTTGCTAGCTCCTCAAATTTATCCATAAGTTTTTTTCCATTATAATTTTTTCCGTCAATTGTAAAACTTTTGTAGTTTCCATCTAAATCCATAGGAATACAGCCATGAAACATTAATTGGTTATTATATTTTAAATATATACTTCCATTAGAGAAGAAAAAACGTGCATGTCTTTTTAATTTATCACTTTTTTTAAAATACTTTCCAATTTTTTTAATAATCTCTTCTTCTCTATCGGTTAATTTGTATGGATCTTTAGGGTCTATAGTAGGAAAATTATTACTAGTCAATTTATATTCTTTTTCATTCAATAGGATAGTCCCTTTTTCAAAGTTAATTTTATCTAAAAGCATTCTTTTTTCCATATTGAATTCTGGTCTCTCACTTATAACTTTAGCTTCCAATTTAAATTGTATTATAGTAATAGCCTTATGCATTTGTCCTCTTACATATTGTTCTTTATCGTTGAATAATTCCATGCTATTTGCAATAGGCAAAAATTCTGTACAAGGATCATCGCCATAAGTTTCTATAGCGAACCGTCCTAAAGGAAGTAAGTTAATTCCATAACCTTCTTCTAAAACTTTTAAATTACTATATCTAAGGGAAATTCGAAGTACATTTGCAACACAAGGAAGGTGTCCTTTAGAAGCTCCTATCCATAAAATGTCGTGATTCCCCCATTGGATATCACAATTATGATGATTTATGAGGCTATCCATAATTTTGTGTGGCTCAGGTCCCCTATCATAGATATCTCCTAATATATGTAGTTTATCTACTGCTAACTGCTGAATAAGGTTGACTGATTTTATGATAAAATCATCGGCTATATCTAATTCTATTATTGTAGATAAAATTTGTGAATAATACTCTTCCTTATTGAAGTCTTTACTATTTAATGTTAAAAATTCTTCTAATATATACGCATATTCGCTAGGAAGTGTTTTTCTAACTTTAGATCTAGTATATTTAGAAGACACTAATTTAAAGAGAGCTAATATTCTTTTTATTGAAATTTTATACCAATGCTCTTTGTCTTTTTTACTTAATTCTAAATTTTCTAATATTTTTTCTGGATAAAATATCAACTTTGAAAAGTTGTGTTTTTCTTCTATAGATAATATTTCACCAAAAAGCTCATCTATCTTTATCTTTAAATTTCCAGAAGCTGTCTTTACTAGATGTCTAAAAGCATGATATTCTCCATGTAAATCTGTAAGGTAATGTTCTGTTCCCTTTGGAAGATTCAAAATTGCTTCTAAATTTATAATTTCACTTGTTACTTCTCCTACATTTTTATATTTCTGAGATAGTAGTTTATAATATTCTTTTTCCATCTTTCACCTACCCTAATAATTTATTTGTGTGCATTAATTGTATTTAAACATAGTTTATAAAGTATGTTTGTAAAAAGCAACTTAAAAAACTTTATTAATATAAAAAAAGAAGAAAATCTAAATCTAGATTCTCTTCTCTATAAGTTAATTTAAAATAACTTTACTTCCTCTTTCTCCTGGAATTGCTTCCAAAACTTCTAATCTTCTAGGAACTCTTTCTTTTAATTCTTCTACATGGGTAATAATTCCTACTTTTAGTTTTTCATCTTCTTTTAATGTTTCTAAAGAGCTAATAACTCTATCAAGAAGAGAAGTATCAAGTGTTCCAAACCCTTCATCTAAAAAGAAAAACTCTAAATTAGTCTTTCCTTTAAGCTGAATTTGATTAGATAAAGCGAGAGCTAGGGATAAAGATACTAAAAAAGTTTCTCCACCAGAAAGTGTCGCCGCTCTCCTTTTTACTCCCCCATTAAAATTATCACGGATAAGAAAACTTCCATCTTCTCCAACTTCTATTCCATACCTACCATTAGTTATTTTTTCTAATCTTTTAGAAGCATGAATGGTGATATTTTTTAATTTTCCAATGGCTAAATATTCTACAAAGGCATTTCCTTTAAATAATTTTA
>QNYN01000055.1 GCA_003973585.1 Fusobacteriota bacterium
AAAAAAATTCCCTATATCAGTGTAAAAATAAATAATTTAAATTATACAAAAGAAGAATTTTTGAAATTATTAGATATGAAGAATATAAATATTGTAAAAGAAATCGAAGAAATTTATTATCTTGATTCTGGTTCTATATTAGATACTTATGAATTTAAAAGGGGACAAATAACTGTACAAGATGGATCTTCTTATTTAGCAGCTAAATTCTTAGCTCCTAAGGCAAATGAAAGGGTTTTAGATACTTGTGCAGCACCAGGTGGTAAATCTATGGCTATGGCTGAAATGATGGATAATTCTGGTGAAATAATTGCTCTTGATATTCACAAGCACAAATTAAAATTAATTGACCATAGAGCAGAACAAATGGGAATAAATATTATTCATTCTGAACTTTTAGATGCTAGAAAAGTTGCAGAAAAATTTGGAACTGAGAGTTTTGATAAAGTGTTAGTTGATGCTCCTTGTAGTGGATTTGGTGTTATTAGAAAAAAACCTGAAGTTTTATATACTAAACAAATGAAAAATGTACAACAATTAGCAAAATTACAATTAGAAATCCTAACTGCTGCTTCTAAAACTGTAAAAGTTGGTGGAACTTTAGTTTATAGTACTTGTACTATCCTCAATAAAGAAAATATTGAAAATGTCACTAAGTTTTTAAAAGGTAATCCTAATTTTAAAGTTGAAAAAATAGAATTACCTGGAGGAGTAACAGGAAGTTTTGATAAAATTGGTGGTCTCAATATTTTTGATGAATTTTTAGATGGATTTTATATGGTTAAAATGACTAAAACAAAAAGGGATGGTGAATAATTCTTGATAGATAATATCGAAAAAGCAAATAAATATGTAATCTCAAAAATTATAGAAAAAGATAGTATTATCTTAGAGATGGAAGATTATGCTAAAGAGCACAATGTTCCAATTGTTACAAAAGAAGTTGCAGAATATTTAAAATTTATGATAGATTCACATAAAATTACTAATATATTAGAAGTTGGTACAGCTATTGGATATTCTGGAAGTGTTATGTTACAAGGAAATGATAAAGTTAAACTAACAACACTAGAAATCGATGAAAAAAGACACAATCTTGCTAAAATTAATTTTGAAAAGATGGGATTTAGTTCACGAGTAACACAAATTTTAGGTGATGCACTAGAAGAAATTCCAAAATTAGAAGATCAATTTGATTTTATATTCATCGATGCTTCTAAAGGAAAATATATGAACTTTTATAAAGACTCATATAAACTCCTAAAAAAAGATGGCATAATTTTTATAGACAATATCATGTTTCGAGGTTATCTATATAATGAATATCCTAAAAGATTTAAAACTATCGTTAGAAAATTAAATGAATTTATTGAATATTTATATGAAAATGAAAATTTTGTCCTACTCCCATTTGGAGATGGAATTGGGCTTGTAAAAAAATAATTTCTAAAACAAACAAAACCTTCTCGGCTAATAGAATCGTTCTATCTAGCTAAGAAGGTTTTTATATTATAATTTATCTGCTACTAATTCTCCACATTCTTTTATTCTACCTTTTAATCCACACCCATGACATTTTTCACGACAATCTGGTGTTAAGGCTTCTTTTTCTGCTTTTTTTAGTTCGTTAATAAAAAATCTTTCTGGGATTCCAATATCAATCATATGCCATGGAAGTTCACTTTCTAACTCTCTAGCTCCTAAATAGTCATTTTCATCTAGTCCTAATTCTTCAATAGCTTCTTTCCATCTAGAAAATTGAAAATTTCTACCATGGTCTTCTAATTTAGCTCCTTTAGCCCAGACTTTTTCTAATAATTCACCTATTTTTTCATCTCCACGAGATAAAAATCCTTCTAAATAAGATTTTTCTCTATGATGCATTTTTAAAGTTACA
Source organism: Fusobacteriota bacterium (assembly GCA_003973585.1). The sequence continues at coordinate 1,898 of QNYN01000055.1, forward strand.
TTTTTTGCTCTATAAAATAAATCTTTTAGAAGTGCATGTTTTCTTTCCATTTCTTCTATATTCATTTGCTCAGACCATTGAAATGGTGTATGAGGTTTAGGAACAAAATTTGAGATACTTACTGTAATATTTAATCTTTTTGTATGTTGTTTACATCTATATACAACCTTTGATACTAATTCTCTAATTCCTTCTAAATCTTCATCTCTTTCAAAAGGAAGTCCTATCATAAAATAAAACTTCAAAGTAGTCCATCCTGCTTTTACAGCTGCTACAGCAGTATCTAAAATTTCATCTTCTGTTACCCCTTTATTAATTACATCTCTTAATCTTTGTGTTCCTGCTTCTGGGGCAAATGTAAATCCAGTTTTTTTACCACTATGAATTTGTTCTGCAACTTCTACAGAATATGGATTCATCCTAAGTGATGGTAATGCTATTCCTAAATTTTCATCTCCAAATCTTTTTTGTAAACTTCCTAACAAAAGGTCGATTTTACTATAATCACTACTTGATAGGGACGATAAAGAAACTTCATTATATCCTGTTGATTTTAAAGTTTTTTCAATAAGAGCCATATTTTTTTCTAATGTTCTCTCCCTTACAGGTCTATATGTATACCCTGCTTGGCAAAATCTACATCCTCTTGTACATCCCCTTTGAATTTCTACTGAAACTCTGTCATGGACAATTTTTACAAATGGTACTATTTGATTTGAATAAAATTCTGTATTATCTAAGTTTTCAACAATTGCTTTTTTTATTCTTTTATCTCTATGCAATCTAGGAATATAAACACCATCTAAATCTTTTATTA
>QNYN01000100.1 GCA_003973585.1 Fusobacteriota bacterium
ACTGCCTTGTTTTGATCTTCTGATACACCATAACCATTTGTATATAATATACCTATTAGATATTGAGCTATACCCATATTATCAAATCTAGGATCATTCATAAATCTTCTAAAAAAATCCATTCCAAGGAGTCCCTTTCCAATACTTTCATGTCTATCTTTTTTTGAGCCAAGACCAAACATAGAGTCATTAAGGTGAATACCTTTTAAATAGGAAAAACCTATTAATTTATCAAATTCATCAAAAGTTTTTTCATATCCTTCTTTAGAGGAAATATCGTAACCAAAATCAAATGTATGACAAGTATCTAGTAAAACTCCTATACGATTTTTATCTTCGATTTTATCTATAATAGATTTTAATTCCTTAAAATCTCCTCCAATAGTATTACCTTTACCAGCAGTATTTTCAAGAACTACAGTAATATAATTAGTTTCTTTTATAGCATTATTTATTCCCTTTGCAATAAGTTTACATCCTTCTTCAGTAGAAATTAACCCTAAATGACTTCCACAGTGTAAATTTAAGAACTTTAGTCCTAATTGCTCTCCCCTTTTTAACTCATCTACAAGAGCATCATATGATTTTTGCCATTTTTCAGGGTCATTATTAGCTAAGTTTATAAGATACCCAGCATGAGGCATAATATAATCGGTACTAAGATTATATTTTTTTAACTCGTCTTTAAATTTAGAGATAACTTTCTCATCATAGTCCTTTGCAACCCATCTTTTTTGATTTTTTAAAAACATAGCAAATGCTATTCCACCTATATCATAGGCATTTTTAGGAGCTTTAAAAACACCACCACTAACAGAAACATGTGCTCCAAGAAATTTATTTATTTTATTTTTCATTAATTATCCTCCAATTTCATATTTGTAATCATTATAACATATTTTAAAGATAAATTAAAAGAGGAACCTATAAAGATTCCTCTTGTGTAATTTATCTAGCTAAAATTAAAGATAAACTTATCATAGTTGAAAATACAACTGATACTTTCAACATATATATCATTTTTTTCATTATTTCACCTCTTTGTTACTGCGGTTATAGATCTCATCATCTACAGTTTTCCAGTATTTATTTTTACTTATAATTTTTTAGAACCATTTAATGTATAAGCAATCTATTTATCATATCATATAAGTTAATAAAAGTAAAGAAAAATTGAAATTTTAGGAGATATTTCATTATGTTTAAATTAAACTATGCTATAATAATTATAATAGCAGTAGGTTTATTAATTACTGCAATAAAAATAAATATATTGAATATGGAGGCAAGTATGGAATTAAAGTACAAAAGAGTTGATGAGAATTTTATAGAAGATTTCAAAGAAAAAATTGCTTTAGCTGAAGAAAAAATAGAAAAATTATTAGAACTTGAAAATAAAACATATGATAATTTTTTTGATAAAACAGAGCATATATTAGATGAAATAGAAATTTTTACTTTTCCATTAGGAATAGAAATATCTGCTGATATTACAGAACTAGGGAAAAAATTATATGGGGAATTTTTACCTATAATAAATAATTTTATGACTAAACTTAATCAAAATGAGAAAATGGCTAATGCTGTTATTAAGATATATGAAGAAGAAAATTTAAGTGATGTAAGAAAAAGAATATTAGAAAAAAGAATATTAGATTTTAAGTCTAATGGTATTGGTTTACCCAAAAAAGAAAAAGAAAAAATAAAGGAAATAAATCTTAAATTATCTGAACTAAGTAATGACTTTAATCAAAATGTCACTGACGCTACTAATGCATATGAGTTAATAATAGAAGATAAAAAAGTTTTAGAAGAATTTTCTGAAGTAGATAAAAAAACTGCTGAAATTGAAGAAAATAAATGGAAGTTTACACTTCATGGACCTTCACTTAATACTTTTTTAACATATTGTAATGACAAAACTTTAAGGGAAGAAATCTATAAAGCATCTTCTACAAAAGCATTAGAAAATGAAGATTTAATAGAAGAAATTCTTAAATTAAGAGACGAAAAAGCAAAAATATTAGGATATCCTAATTATAGAGAATTTTCAATAGCTTCTAAAACAGCAAATAATGCAGATGAAGTTATAGAGTTTTTAACAAAATTAGGAAAAACAGCATTACCAAAGGCAAAGGAAGAAATAAGAGAATTAGAAGAATTTGCTAAAATAACTTTTGGTTATGAAAAAGTAGAAATTTTTGATTATTCTTATTTATCAAGAAAATTAAAAGAAGCAAAATATAGCTTTAATCCTAATGAAGTAAAGCCGTATTTTGAACAAAATCAAGTTGTAAATGGAATGTTTAAATTTTTAGAGGATACTTTTAATCTAAAGGCTGAAAAGGTTGAAGATTTAAAAGTATGGAATGAAAAAGCTAAAGTTTTCAAATTAGAAAGAAATGGTGAAGTATTAGGAAATTTAATTATGGATTTAGAAGCTGGTGAAACAAAGCGAGGAGGAGCTTGGGCTAATAAATGGACAACAAGTTATTATAAAGATGGAAAAAGAATTCCTGCAACAGGAATAGTAATTTGTAATTTTCCACCGAGTAGAGAAGGAGTACCTTCATTATTATCTCATGATAATGTAGTTACATTATTTCATGAAATGGGACATGCTTTACATTTGATTACATCTAAAGTAGAAGAGATTTCTGCATCTGGATTTAATGGAACTGAATGGGATGTAGTAGAATATCCTT
>QNYN01000216.1 GCA_003973585.1 Fusobacteriota bacterium
CCTGAACTATTACTGCATCTAAACCGTGTTCATATAGGGCAGATAGATTCATATATAATGACTCTAATTCTGCATCTTTCATAATAGTATTTAATGTTAGTAGTACCCTTACACCTCTCAAATGTGCATAATCAATAGCCTCTTTTAACTCTCCTACTGTAAAGTTTATAGCTGATCTTCTAGCTCCAAATCCTTTTAATCCTAAATATACTTCGTTAGCACCACCTTTTATAGCAGCTTCTAATCTTTCTCTATCTCCTGCAGGAGCAATTATTTTCATTTAAACACCTCGATAATTTAGTTTTTATTTACCTAATATAGTACTATATTTTACAGATTTTATCAAGAATCATTCTATTAGCTAATAGTTCCAAATTTATCCCTCATAGGCTATTAGAATTTTTTTATTTCTAATCTTAGTTTTTTATATTCTCTGTGCTATAATAATTGTATTAAATACTGAAAGGAAGGCTCTTATGAAAATTGGTAAACTGAGTGTATCTCAATTAGAAGATATTATATTTAAAAATATAAAAAAGAAAAGAAAAGAATCTCTTAATTCTCCTGGAATTGGGGATGATTGTGCAGCTCTTGATTTAGGAGATAAAGTCTGTTATATCAGTAGTGATCCTATTACTGGTGCTGTAAATGAAATTGGGAAATTAGCTATTAATATTACTTGTAATGACATTGCTACTACAGGAGTTGAGCCTATAGGAGTTATGGTTACTATTTTAGCTCCTACTACTACCACTGTAGAAATTCTAAAAAAAGTAGTAATAGATATGGAATCTGAATGTGAAAAATTAAATATTGATATATTAGGAGGACATACTGAAATTACCGATGCTGTAAATAAAATGATAATTTCTGTTACTGGTATTGGAATAGGTACTAAAGATCACTATGAAAAGAAAAAAAGTATAACTTCTGGTGATATTATCTTACTTACTAAAGGAGTTGGAATAGAGGGAACAGCTATCATTGCTTCTGAAAAAGAAAATGAACTTAGGTCTATATTATCCTTAGAAGAATTAGACTTTGCTAAATCTATGATTGAAATGACCAGTGTTGTAAAGGAAGGGCTTATTTCAAGTGATCTTTCAAAGGGAATGCACGATGTTACAGAAGGTGGAATTTTAGGAGCTATTTGGGAAGTTTCTAAATTATCAAATTTAGGAGTAACAATTTATAAAGACAAATTAAAAATTTATGATGTTACATCTAAAATCTGTGATTTTTACAATATTGATCCTCTTAAATTAATCTCTAGTGGGTCTATGTTAATAGTTGTTTCTCCTAAAAATAAAGATCTTTTATTAGAAAAATTAAAATCTGCAAATATTTCTACCAGTGAAATAGGATTTTTTACTGATAATATAGAGGAAAAATTTATTTATGATTCTCATAATAATAAATCTACTATTTCTGAACCTGAAAGTGATGAACTTTATAAAGTTATATAATTATTTTTAAAATATAAAAGCCATTTATTTAGGTAGACTTTTCTACTTCTATAAATGGCTTTTTCATATTTTATTTCTTTTTCTTACTTTTTACAAAACTTTTAGGCTTTCTAGAAGGTCCTTTTTTTCCCCTTCTTTTTTCTTTTTTTCTACCTTTAGAAGTTCCCTTAAAATCATATTTTTTCTTTTCTCTTTCTTCCCTTGTAGCTTGTAAATCAGCAAAAGTCGGTTTAGCTTCCCTAACATGATAAGGATGATCTTTTTCTACATAAATTTCTTTATTTATAGTTTTCTCAATTGTTCGTAAAAATCTTTTTTCATCTTTATCACAGAATGATATTGCAATCCCTTCACTACCTGCTCTTCCTGTTCTTCCAATTCTATGTACATAAGTTTCAGGTACACTTGTCAAATCATAGTTAATAACATGAGATAATTCATCTATATCTAGTCCACGAGAGGCTAAATCTGTTGCAACTAAAATTTCAATAGTACCTTTTTTTAAGTCACGAATTACCCTTTGTCTAGCAGATTGTGATCTTTCTCCATGGATAACATCGGATTTATACCCTGCTTCTAATAACATCTCATTGACATCATTAGCTCTAAATTTTGTTCTCGTAAATATAATAGCAGATTTAACTTTTAATTTATTTAAAAGGTGTAAAAGTAATGCTGGTTTATCACCTTTATCTACAAAATAAATACTTTGATTTACAGTATCTACAGTAGAAGATGTAGGAGATACTTTGATATCAATAGGATCATTTAATGCTGTTTTAACTAAGTTTTTTATCTCATCTGGCATAGTTGCAGAAAATAACATAGTTTGTCTATCAATTGATAATTTTGAAATTATTCTCCTAACTTCATGAATCATCCCCATATCTAACATACGATCTGCTTCATCTATTACTAATTGATCTACATATTCAAGATTTATATATCCTTTAGTAATTAGATCTAATAATCTACCTGGAGTTGCCACTATAATATTTGGATTTGTTCTTAATTTATGAATTTGTTTTATTGGGGATACCCCACCAAAAATAACTGTACTTGTCACCTTTGTAAATCTTCCATAAGAATGAACACTTTCTTCTATTTGTAGTGCTAACTCACGAGTAGGAGCTAAAATCAATGCACTTGTTTCTTTATTTTTTCCTTTTAGAGCTATCTTCTGTAAAATAGGTAGGGTAAATGCTGCTGT
>QNYN01000209.1 GCA_003973585.1 Fusobacteriota bacterium
TAATACAAAAATAAAATAGAACCTAGAAAATTTCTTCTAGGTTCTACTATTTTCATCATTCTTAACATAGCTTAAAATTTATGTTTAATATTTTTTTACTTTTCCTTTTGAAAATGAAATATCTCCTGAAACTTTTATAAATTCTTCAGTAATTTCAATTTTTTCATTGGTTATTTTAGGTATCACTTCTTCATATTCAGTATCACTTTGTTTTATTTTTATAGGTTTTAAGTTTGAAGTATTTAGGTGTATCTCTACTTGATCTTTTAAAACTTCATCTAATTTTAAAAATTCTAATCCCTTTATATTTACTTTATTTAATTTTAAAATCATTTCTCCTGTTTTTTGATCTATTGTAGGTTCTAATTCTCCATTTATACTAGCTTCTAATTTAGATTCTTTCATTTCTAAACTTAATTTCCCCTCTACATAGATTTTATCTGTTTTTAAATTTATAACTAGATTATTTATCATGAAATTAGCTTCTGTTTTTTGATCCATGACTTTAATCTCTTTTTTAAATTTAATAGGACTTGCAGCAGATATAAATGAACTTATTGCTTTTTCCGATAGTTGTATATCTATATCACTAGCCATACTTACACTACACAATATTACAAACATTAAAATTACCAATTGTTTTTTTATCTTAATCCCCTCCAAATTTTATTTGTTTAATATATATTATTATATCACGAGATTAACTTTTTTTATTATTTTTTAAATAGGGTATCATAAATAATATTATGATAATCAATATGTTTAAAGTACTCATAGCAGAACTTTCTAAAAATAATTTATTTGTATAAAGGTTATAATTTACTACAGAAGATAATGGAAATTCTCTTCCTAATTGCATGGTATAAACTATGGTAAATTCTGCATAGATAATTGCAAAGATCTGTAAATAAGTATTTGCTAAAACTTCTTTTAACATCGGTAATTCTACATAGAGGAATATTTGAAATTTATTTGCCCCATCTATACTACTTGCTTCTAATACATCTTTCGGAAACTTTTTTATATACTGGTACATAAAAGAATATGCTATAGGTACTGTAGTTAAAAAAAATCCTCCTACAAGTAATACTATATATGGAATTTCATAAACTATATTAGTATAAATAAGTGTAATTGCTAAAAATCCACTAGATACACCAAATGTTGAAAATATTATATAACTACTAAATTTATTGATGTTTTTTAATAATATATAGGTAAATATCACCACTAATAAAGCTGTCCCCATGGCAATTAAACTAGAATTTATAATAGATTCTATTACAGGATATTTTTTATTAAATGTCACAGAGAAAATTTTTATAAAAGGTTCTAAAGAAAATGTTTTTTTATAATAATTATAAAATGAAAAAATAATATTTACTCCTACTATTCCAAATTCAAAAATCACAAATAACAAACTATATAATTTTACTCCTAAAGATATTTCACTAGTTTTTTCTTCTTTTTCTAATTCATAATCATCTATTCTTTCTCCTATGATATTCACAGCTGTTAATATTATAAATTGTAAAAAACCTAAGGCAAACATCCTTGAAAAATCAGCAGTTCCCATAAGAGAATTTACAATTTCAACTTCTAATGTAGAGTACTTTAATCCACCAAGTGATAATACTATTCCAAATGAAGTAAAGGAGTATACAAACACCATAAAAAAAGCACGGAAAATTTGTGGAAGTATAAGGGGTAATTTTATTTTTATGAATATAATCCACTTACTTGCTCCTGATTCTAACCCTGCTTCTAAAATTTCATTAGGTATTCTTTTCATTCCAAGGGATAGGTATTTCACAAAAATAGGAGCATTATAAAAGATATTAGCTATTAAAATAGCTTTCATACTATACAGTATCCCTAGCTCTTTTAAATACGGAAGATTAAATATAAGAGAAAATGTAATTACTGTAGAAATTACAGGAAAAAAGAAGGGAATAAATATAGTCCCTTCAATAAGAGTTGTTAATATTCCCTTTCTATAAGTTACATACAATGCAGGTAAAATAGCCACAATAAAAGCTAAAATAGAAGTTAGTATTCCTTGTTTAAACGACATATAAACAAGAGATAGAGTTTCACTATCTAAAATATCTATTAAACTTTCCATATGAAAGAAATCTCTTCCAAATATAAATATAGGAACTGCCCATAATAACAGGTATCCTACATTTAAAAAATTAGCTTTTTTCATTTTTTCTCCTACAGTTATTTTTTTAATAATTTTATTAATTCTTTTTTATACTCTTCTACCTTTTCTAAATCACTAGGTTTTACTTTTACTATTTTAGTAGAAGTAGGTATTTTCTTATATTCTTCTCCTAATTTTATATCTGTAACAGGTAACATATAATTTTTTTCTACCATGGCTCTTTGGAATTTTTCTCCTAAAATATAATCTATAAATAACTTTGCACCATTTTTTATCTCTTTTTTTGCCACTATAGAAGCTCCTTCAGTATAAATATATCCCCCTTCACTAGGTATCATACTCTCATAAGAACTTTTTTCATCAAAATAAAGATCACTAGTTGCATACCCTACCATCATAGGAGCTTCATTTGTTGTGAATTTTGAAGAATCACTTAAGGATGAACTGAATCCAAAAACAAGGTTTGTTGCAAGTATTGTTATAATAAACTTCATAGATTATT
>QNYN01000038.1 GCA_003973585.1 Fusobacteriota bacterium
TATGACAGAAGTATACGATTATATGAGACTTCTCTATGCTCATATAGGGACACCATATTGTCCTATTTGTGGTTCACCTGTAAAAAGACAAAGTATAGATGAAATAGTAGATACTATTGTAGAAAAAGGAAAGGTAAAAGATAAATTACTAATATTATCTCCAGTAGTTCGAGATAAAAAAGGAACTCATAAAAATTTATTTATAAATCTAATTAAAAAAGGATTTGTACGAGTTAGAGTCGATGGGGAAATATTATATTTAGAAGATGAGATTAATTTAGATAAAAATAAAAAACATAATATAGAAGTAGTTATTGATAGGTTAATAATAAAAGATGACTCAGAATTTTTAACTAGATTAACAGATGGAATTGAAAATTCTATAGGATTATCAGAAGGAAGGGTAATAGCTAATATAAATGGTATCGATCACTCATATAGTGAAAATTTCACTTGTCCAAACCACGAAGATTTACAAATGCCAGATATTAATCCACGATTATTTTCTTTTAATGCACCTTATGGAGCATGTCCAGAATGTAATGGACTAGGTAAAAAATTAGAAGTAGACGAAAATAAACTAATAATTGATGAGAATAAATCAATATTAGAAGGTGGAATATACATACCAGGAGCTGCAAGTTCTAGAGGTTATGTATGGACTATTTTTTCGGCAATGGCAAAAGCATTTAAAATTGATTTAGATAAACCCTTTAAAAAATTAACCAAAAAAGAAAAAGAACTTATATTTTATGGCAGTAAAGGGAAAAAATTTAAAGTTAATTATTCAGGGAGAGAGTTTAGTTATAACGGAATGAAAACCTTTGAAGGAATAGTAAAAAATCTAGAAAGAAGATACTATGAAACTAATTCAGAGTCAATGAAAGAAGAAATTGAAAATAAATATATGGTTCGGAGAATTTGTAATAAGTGCCATGGAAATAGACTTCGAGATGAAGTACTTTCTATTTTAATAAATGGGAAAAATATAATGGAAGTTAGTTTTTTAAGTATCAAAGAATCTTTAGAGTTTTTTAAAAAATTAAAATTAACACCGAAAGAAGAAAAAATAGCAAAGGAGATATTAAAAGAAATAAAAGAAAGGTTAAATTTCATGATAAATGTAGGACTAGATTATCTTAGTTTGGCTCGTGAGACAAGGACTCTTTCGGGAGGAGAATCACAAAGAATTAGATTAGCGACTCAAATAGGAAGTGGTCTTACAGGGGTACTTTATGTTTTAGATGAACCTAGTATAGGACTTCATCAAAGGGATAATGATAAACTCCTACAAACTCTAAATAGACTAAAAGAACTAGGAAATACTCTTATTGTAGTAGAACATGATGAAGATACTATGATGCAAGCAGATTATATATTTGATTTAGGTCCTGGAGCAGGGAAATTTGGTGGTGATATTGTAGCCAAAGGAACACCAAAACAAGTTATGAGGTCTAAAAAATCACTTACAGGAAAATATTTAAAGGGCGAAATAAAAATAGAAATCCCTAAAAAAAGAAGAAAATTTGAGGAAACTATAGAATTATTAGGAGCCAGTGGTAACAACTTGAAAAATATAGATGTTAAAATACCATTAGGAGTTATGACTTCTATAACAGGGGTTAGTGGAAGTGGGAAATCAACTTTGATAAATCAAACTCTCTATCCGATATTATTTAATAAATTAAATAAAGGGAAATTATATCCGTTAGAATACAAAGAAATAAAAGGACTAGAACAACTAAATAAAGTTATTGATATAAATCAAAGTCCAATAGGAAGAACTCCAAGATCAAATACTGCTACTTATACAAAGATGTTTGATGATATTCGTGGAATTTTTGCAGAAACGAGGGAAGCAAAATTCCGTGGATATCAAAAAGGGAGATTTTCATTTAATGTCAAAGGTGGAAGATGTGAAGCCTGTCAAGGTGCAGGAATTATAAAAATCGAGATGAACTTTTTACCTGATGTGTATGTAGAATGTGAAGTTTGTAAAGGGAAAAGATATAATCGTGAAACATTAGAAATAGAATATAAAGGAAAAAATATAGCTGAAGTATTAGACATGAGTGTAGGAGAAGCTTATGAATTCTTTAATAAAATCCCCTCTTTAGAAAGAAAATTAAAAGTTCTAATAGATGTAGGATTAGATTATATAAAATTAGGACAACCAGCTACAACTCTATCTGGTGGAGAAGCCCAAAGGATAAAATTAGCTACAGAATTATCTAAGATGAGTCGTGGTCATACAATTTATATATTAGATGAGCCTACAACAGGATTGCATTTTGAAGATATTAGAAAGTTATTAGAAGTATTAAATAGATTAGTAGAAAAGGGGAATACAGTAATAATTATTGAGCATAATCTAGATGTTGTAAAAACTACAGATTATGTGATAGATATAGGACCTGAAGGTGGAGATGGTGGTGGAGAAATTATCTCTGTAGGAACTCCTGAAGAAGTTGCAAAATCAAAAATTTCTTACACAGGAAAATATTTAAAAAGATTATTAAAGAAAGAAATATAAAATGATGATAAAAGCCTATAAAATTATAGGCTTTTTTATTTTGCAAAAAAATAAAAAAAATAGAAAATATAATAATATACAAGATGTGTCATTCTATTTTTTTTGGACAATTACTAAAATTAAATTAAAAT
>QNYN01000143.1 GCA_003973585.1 Fusobacteriota bacterium
ATTGTTAGACATTTTATCAACTTTAGTAAAAATTATTTTATAAGGAACTTCATAATATTCTAACCATTCAAGCATGTCTAAATCTTCTCTACTAGGAATTCTCCTAATATCAAGAAGTACAAAAACTAATTTATTTCTTTTAGAAGCTAAATATCTTTCCATGGTATTTCCCCAAGCTTCTTTAACTGATTTAGGAACTTTTGCAAAACCATATCCAGGTAAATCTACTAGATATGTATCATCATTTATAATGAAATAATTTATTAATTGTGTCCTTCCTGGTGTTTTAGAAGTTCTAGCCAAATTTCTTCTATTAGTTAAACTATTTATAAGAGATGATTTTCCTACATTTGATCTACCAACAAATGAAAATTCAACACGATCTAGGGGTTCTGGATAATCTGCTTCAAAAACAGCTGATTTTACAAAATTTGATTTTTTAATTTCCATTTTACCTCCCATTTTATTCAAATAAATTTAAGATTATTATTTTATATAATTAACAGTATTTTCTTTTCGTGGATGTGCTTCTGGATGTCCTTCTAAAGCAGAATATCCTAAAGTTACTGCATATTGTACTTCATATCCTTCTGGGATATTTAAATTTTTACTTTCCTTTAATCCTTCCTCACCTTTAAAGAATTCTACAATTAATCCTATCCAACAAGAGCTAACACCAAGTGATTCAGCTGCAAGTAAAATATTTTCAGTAGCAGCACCTAAATCAGCATTCATAGAGTAGGCACCTTCTTTTTTTCCTGAAACAATGATCACAGTAGGAGCATTATATAAAATATGAAATCTGTCAAGTTTTGCCATCCTTCTAAATGTAGGAATATCAGAATCTATGAGTTTTTCTTTAGTTCCTGTACTGATTTTATCAATAATTTCTTTATTTTGTAGAATAGTAAAATGCCAAGGTTGGGCATTATGTCCACTAGGAGCAAAAAGACCTGCTTCGATAATAGCCTTTATTTTTTCATCTTCTATTTGTTTATCTTGATATTTTCTAATAGATCTTCTTTTTTTTATATTTTCTAATATTAGATTCATTTTAATCTCCTATTTTTCAAAGATAATTTTTTTCACATCTTCATAAGTTTCTGCAAGATAAATAGTCATATCTTTTTTTACTTCCTTTGGAAGTTCTTCTACATCTATTTCATTATCTTTAGGTAATATAACTTTATGGATACCTATTCTATGTGCTCCAATAACTTTTTCTTTAATTCCACCTACAGGTAAAACTTCACCTGTAATAGTAATTTCCCCAGTCATAGCAACATCTTGTCTTATTTTTTTATTTGCTAAAACAGAAATTAAAGCTGTTGTAATAGTCACTCCTGCTGAAGGTCCATCCTTTGGAACAGCACCTTCAGGGAAATGTAAATGAAGATCCATATTTTCATTAAAGTTTTCTGGAATATTATTTTCTTTAGATACAGATCTTACATAAGAATAAGCAACATGTGCTGATTCTTTCATAACTTCTCCTAATTTACCAGTTAACAAAAGTTTTCCTTTACCCTTCATAGATACCGATTGAACTTCTAATGTAGTCCCACCAACACTTGTCCAAGCAAGGCCAGTAACTACTCCCATTTTTGGCTTTTTCTCTTTTATTTTATCAGGTCTAAATTTTGCCTTTCCAAGATAAGTTTCAAGATTTTTAACTGTAATAGTGATTTTTTTTCTATTTTTTTCTAATACTAATTTTGCTAATTTTCTATATAAACTGTGAATTTCTCTTTTTAGATTTCTTACACCAGCTTCTCTAGTATACTCATTTATAATTTTTAAAAGAGCATCATCACTCATTTTAATAGTGATTTCAGATAATCCATTATCAATTTGAGCTTCCTTTAATAAATATTTTTTAGCAATATGCATTTTTTCAAACTCTGTATAAGAACTAAGGGTAATTATCTCCATTCTATCTCTAAGAGGTCCTGGAACATTTCGTAAGTCATTGGCAGTTGCAATAAAAAATACATCAGAAAGATCAAATGGAAGATCTATATAATGATCTTCAAAGTTTTTGTTTTGTTCTGGATCTAGAACTTCTAACATAGCAGAACTAGGATCTCCCTTTGCGTCATTACTCATTTTATCAATTTCATCTAATAAGATTAGTGGATTTTTAGTTTTAGCTTGTCTCATAGCCTTTATTAATTTACCTGGCATAGATCCAATATAAGTTCTTCTATGCCCACGAATTTCAGATTCGTCCCTTACTCCACCAAGGGAAATTCTAGCAAAATTTCGTCCCATAGCATCTGCTACAGATTTTGCTAATGAAGTTTTTCCTACTCCTGGAGGCCCTACTAAGCAAAGGATTGTTCCCTTCATATTCGGATTTAATTTTTTTACTGCTAAATACTCTAAAATTCTTTCTTTTATGTCTTTTAAACCATAATGATCTTCTTCTAATTTATTAGAAGCTTTTTTTATGTCTAAAATATCTTTTGTTTTTTTATTCCAAGGTAAATCCAAAATAGTTTCTACATAATTTCGAATAACACTTGCTTCAGCAGAAAAAGCTGGCATTTTTGAAAGTTTTGAAACTTCTTTTTCTACTTTTTTCTTTACTTCTTTAGGTAATTTTTTTGCTTTAATCTTTTT
>QNYN01000111.1 GCA_003973585.1 Fusobacteriota bacterium
AATGTTCTCCTTTTTTTTCTTATTTATAGATTAAAATCTCACTGTAATTTATTTTGTAAGATTATAATTGATTTTTATTAAGTGTACTAATCTTCTATATTATATTCTTTTTGTCCCATTTCATATAAGTCATTCCCATAGATATCGTTAATTACTATAGCAGGAAAATCTTCTACTTCCATCCTTCTAATAGCTTCTGCTCCTAAGTCATCATATGCAATAACTTCAGCTTTTTTAATAGATTGTGCAATTAAAGCTGCTGCTCCACCTACTGCTGCAAAATAAACAGCTTTATGCTTTTTAATAGCTTCTTTAACTTCTTTACTTCTAGCACCTTTACCTATCATTCCTTTTAAACCAACTTCAATTAATTTTGGTGCATAGGGATCCATTCGATAAGAGGTAGTAGGCCCTGCACTACCAATGACTGCTCCAGGTTTAGGAGGTGTTGGTCCTACATAGTATATTATTTGTCCTTCTGGATTAAATGGTAATTCTTTTCCCTCTTCTAATAATTTTACTAGCCTTGCATGAGCTGCATCTCTAGCTGTATATATCACACCTGAAATTTTTACAGTATCTCCTGCTTTTAAATTTTCTAAATCACTATTTTTTAGTGGTGTAGTTAATTTCATGTTAATTCCTCCATAAAGTTTTTTTCCTAATTTATAATACTATTTCTTTATGTCTTGCAGCATGACAATTGATGTTAATAGCAACTGGCAATGAAGCTATATGACAAGGGTAAGTTTCTACTTTTACAGCTATAGCAGTATTTCTACCACCAAGTCCCATAGGACCTACTCCAGTTTTATTTACCAATTCTAAAAGTTCTTTTTCTAATTTAGCGTTTATAGGATTTTTACTACTATCATTAACATCTCTCATAAGTGCTTCTTTAGCAAGAAGTGCAGATTTTTCAAATGAACCTCCAATTCCTACTCCTATAATAATTGGAGGACAAGGATTTCCACCTGCATTTTTAATTGTCTCTACAACAAATTTTTTGATTCCTTCAATTCCATCAGCAGGTTTTAACATTCTAATAGCACTCATATTTTCACTTCCCCCACCTTTAGGAGCTACTATTATTTTTACTTTATCACTTCCAGGAATTAATTTTGTATGAATTATTCCAGGAGTATTATCTTTAGTATTTATTCTGTCTAAAGGGTCTTTTACAACAGATTTTCTCAAATATCCATTTTCATATCCCCTTCTAATCCCTTCATTAATAGCTTCGTAGATATCCCCATCAATATGGACTTTTGTTCCTATTTCTAAAAATACAACAACTATTCCAGTGTCTTGGCACATAGGAACTTGATTTTCTTTTGCTAATTCATGATTAGTTACAATTTGATTTAATATATTTTTTCCTACAGGTGAAACTTCAGTTTTTGAAATTTCTCGTAGGCTATCTAAAACATCTGAACCAAGATAAAAATTAGCATCCATACACATTTTTTCCACAGCATCTGTTACCTTAGTTAAATCTAAATATTTCATCATAATCCTCCTAACAATTCTTTATGACAAATAGTACAACATTTACGGTTTTTTTACAATTTTTTCTTAAAACTTACATTCGGTTGAATTTACTCTTTAATAATACAATATATATTTTATTTTTTCAATGAAAAATTAAGTTAAAAAAAGTACTATATTATTTTATAGAATTATATAATTTTCATTGTTAATGAAGTTAAAATACAGTATACTAGAGCTATATCATAGCAACATTGCATCAAGGAGGGGTTAGTTTGGAAATTTTAAAACAAGCGATATATGATAAATATGCCTTATGGATAGGAGATAATGTTAATAAAAAATTAAATATACCTACAAAATATGAAATTGCTTTAAAAATTTATGAAGTTTTAAGTGATGAAACTAAATATAAAGTTGGTGAAGTAAAAAGAATAACTGAAATTTCACAAATATTTTTAGATAGTGCAACTGGGACAATGTCAAGTTTAATGAATTTGTTAGAGTCAGAGTTAAAATATGAAGGGGAAGGGTACCCTTATTCTTATTTATCAAAAATAGATCATATCGATACAATAATAACTCATAGTCATTCAAATATAGTAGAAAGAATATGGGAAGAAGGAGATGTTCATAATATTTTCGAACCAAAACCTTCTACTGAATCTACTAAAAATTTATTTAAGGTATTAGGAGATTATAGACACCCAGAAAAAATAGTTTTAACTTCTCAAAATATGAGAAAAGTAAAAATGCTTAAACTATATGATGAATTTTGGAATAATTTAGACTCTAAACTTAGAGATAAGAATTTGATTTTATTAGGTGTTAATTTAGATGAAGATACAAAAGAAGTTTTAAAGTTAGCATTTTCAAAGTTAAAATCATTACCTAAATCTAGATACTTTGTAACTGCTACTCCTTTATCTTTAGAGGATGAAGAATGGGTTCTTTCAAATGGATTTGAATTTATATATGAAAAAGATGAAGAATTTATAAATAAAATTCATCTTTATTTAAATGGATATGAAATTGAAAATATATCTAAAGAAGAAAAGATAAAAGAAAAATTAGAAGAAGAACAAGTAGAACCTTCAAAAGAGGAATTAAATGAAGAGCAAGAAGA
>QNYN01000204.1 GCA_003973585.1 Fusobacteriota bacterium
AATTAATAATATTTATATGAAAATAAAAACTTAAAAATGTTTATTTTTTAAGCACTTTTTTTACAAAATTAATCAAATAACAGTTTTAATATATATAGTTATATAGTATACTGAGTTGTAATCAGGAAAGGGAGGATTAAAGGTATGGAAAAAAGAGAAGATTATCTTAGTTGGGATGAGTACTTTATGGGAGTGGCTATTTTGTCAGGTCATAGAAGTAAAGATCCTAGTACTCAAGTAGGAGCTTGTATAGTTAACGAAGAAAAAAGAATTGTAGGAGTTGGATACAATGGATTCCCTCGTGGAATTTCTGATTCAGATCCAAATTTTTCTTGGGGAAAAACAGGAACTTTTTTAGAAACAAAATATCCATTTGTAGTTCATGCAGAGCAAAATGCTATATTAAATAGTACAAAAAATTTAAATAATTGCACTATATATGTAGGGTTATTTCCATGTAATGAATGTGCCAAATCAATAATTCAAAGTGGGATAAAAAAAGTAGTTTATTTGTCAGATAAACACAGGAAAGCTGATTCTACCATAGCTTCTAAGATGTTATTTGATAGTGCTAAAATAGAGTATACAAAATTGATTCCTAGAAAAACAGAAATCACTATCTCTTTAGACGAAAATTTAGTCTAAAATTTTAAAAATGGTAACTTATGTTACAGTAATTTTCTTTCTTTACTGGTATAATCAATTATAGAAATAAAAAAATATGGAGGTAAAAAAATATGTCAATGTTTTGTTATCAATGTCAAGAGACAGCAAAAGGAACTGGATGTACAATAGCAGGTGTTTGTGGGAAAAAAGAAGGAACTGCAAACTTACAAGATTTATTAATATATACTGCTAAATCAATAGCAATTTTAAGAGAAGGAATAGATTTAGAAACTAGAAAATCATGTGGGTTTTCTGAAGAGATAGATTACTATTTAACAAATGCATTATTTACTACAATTACAAATGCCAACTTTGATGATGATGCTATCGCAGCTCAAATCACAGAAGGATTAGCATTAAGAGATAAGATTAAAGCTAAATTTGCAGAATTAGGAAAAACTCCTAAAAGATTAGCAGATCATGATGCATTAACTTTTACAGTTAATACAATGGAAGAAATGTTAGCAAAATCAAAATCAGTAGGAGTTTTATCAACTGAAAATGAAGATGTTAGATCATTAAGAGAATTAACTATCTACGGATTAAAAGGAATGGCTGCATATTATGAGCATTCAGTAAACTTAGGATATAAAAATCAAGAAATCGTAATGTTTATGGAAAAAGCGTTAGTATCAACTTTAGATGATTCTTTAACAGTAGATGAATTAATAGCATTAGTATTAGAAACTGGAAAATTTGGTGTAGATGTAATGGCTTTATTAGATGGAGCTAATACTGGAAAATTTGGAAATCCTGAATTAACAGAAGTAAACATTGGTGTTAAATCAAATCCTGGAATCTTAATTTCTGGACATGATTTAAACGATATGATTCAATTATTAGAGCAAACTAAAGGAACAGGAATAGATATCTATACTCATTCAGAAATGTTACCAGCTCACTACTATCCTGAGTTAAAGAAATATGATCATTTAGTAGGAAACTATGGAAATGCATGGTGGAAGCAAAAAGAGGAATTTGAAACATTTAATGGACCTATTGTATTTACTACAAACTGTATTGTACCTCCAAAATCAGGAGCATCATACGAAGGTAGAGTATTTACTACAAATGCAGCAGGATATCCTGGATGGGAAAGAATACCTGTAAATGCAGATGGAACAAAAGATTTTTCTAAAGTTATAGAAATTGCAAAAACTTGTGAAGCTCCTACAGAAATTGAGAATGGATCTATCGTTGGAGGATTTGCTCATAATCAAGTATTCGCATTAGCTGATAAAGTAGTAGAAGCAGTAAAAACAGGAGCAATCAAGAAGTTCTTCGTAATGGCAGGTTGTGATGGAAGAATGAAATCAAGAGATTATTATACAGAATTTGCTGCTAAATTACCAAAAGATACAGTTATCTTAACAGCAGGTTGTGCAAAATATAGATATAACAAATTAGAATTAGGAGATATCGGTGGAATCCCTAGAGTATTAGATGCAGGTCAATGTAATGACTCTTATTCTTTAGCTCTTATAGCTCTTAAATTAAAAGAAGTATTTGAATTAGAAGACATCAATGAATTACCAATTGCATATAATATTGCATGGTATGAGCAAAAAGCAGTAATCGTATTATTAGCTTTATTATCATTAGGTGTAAAAAATATTCACTTAGGACCAACATTACCAGCATTCTTATCACCAGCAGTTGTAAATGTATTAGTTGAAAACTTTGGAATTGCAGGAATTGGAACTGTAGATGAAGATATCAAATTATTCATGGGTGAGTAATTAATTATTTAAATAATCCTCTCTTTTTAAGGGAGGGTTATTTTTATTTTATATATTAAAGGATCAAAAAAGGGCATCAGTAAGACACCTTTGAAAAATTATTTGAATTGTGGCAAATATTTTTTATTGATTTTAATCATTTCAGTTATAATTGTATCCACTACTTTTCCAGATCTTACCATAGGATGGATAGTTAAAGC
>QNYN01000127.1 GCA_003973585.1 Fusobacteriota bacterium
ATGACTGGTAAAGATCTTTCTTTAGGACCTATTAAAGAATGGTATGTAGCAGGTTATTTAAAAGCAGGTGATAATTCTCCAGACAATAGTTTTAGCACTACTGGAAACCCTGGTGGATTATTTCATTATGGAATAGGTTTGGGAACTGATCTAGAATTACCTTGGTTCGGTAAAACAGGTTTAAATTTATTAGCTATTCACAAAAAGGAAGATTATGGTTCTAGTGCTCAAGGTGAATGGGACGGATATTCATTACAATGGAATTGGTTCAAACCTGTCTACACATTTGACAACGGTGCATTTGTAGCTTACCAAGGTTATATGACATATGATTTTGGTATGACCGAAGTTCATAAAGATCCAGGTAAATCTGACTATTCTTTCCAATGGTATCACGGTATTTATTATCATATAAATAATATTGCTCTTGGTTATGGTCTAAAAATCTATAAAAATATGGCTAATATCCATGATGGAGCTTCATATGATATAAATGGAAAATCTTATACACAAGATACTACTGGTGTAGGTCATTATTTTGATATAACTTATAAATTTTAACTAATACTTAAAAAGGCTCTGATCTTATTTTCAGAGCCTTTTTGTTTATCTAAATATTATATCCATTACAAATACTTGAATAGATCCTATCATATGTCCTATTTTATCTTTAAATCCAAGTCGATCTTCTCCTACTTTTTTAGGTTGTTCTATCAATTGTTCACTAGGTTGTTCTTCTCTAATCAATTTAAAATCATCTACCGATACTTTATAAATATCACCTTGTTCAGTTGTTAAAATTAAATTTCTATTATCCTTTGTAAAAGAAATAGCTTCATATTGATATTTTCTAATATCCCATTTTAAAGGCAAATAATAAATTTTCCCAAGGAAAAAATTAGTATTCTTTTCTTTCCTCTTAAACATATAAATTCCTTTATATGTGTTAAATACCATAGTTAACTCAGTATTTGAAATATCTGCTCCTGTAACAGCATCCATATAATCGGCTAATTTAGACTCTCCCATAAATTTAAATTCATCTATATAATTTATAGTATTTATTCTACCAATATTTATTTGGTCATCTGGTAATCTATACATTTTAGTTTTACCATACTCTTTAATTAAAACATAAATACTATCATCAGCATAAAATACAGCTTCATTATTTAGTTCTTTTCCTTGAGGAAATCTAAAAATTATCTTATCTATATCATTTTTTTCAACATATTCTTGCCCTTCTTCTGGTTCTGGAAATCTATAAAAAACAAAATTTCTACGAACCAAACTATTGCCTGTATCTGCTAAAATTATATTACCTTTTGTATCTTTTGCAATATCTCCCCAATCTAAATTTGTTACTCCATCTAGGCGTACTTCTTGATGATTTTTTTTTCCTAATTCATCTATCTCAAATCCATGAAGAGTTGTCCTTGGGTTTATCCCATAATATCCAGAATCTTCATGGGTCCAATAAAAATTCTCTCTCTTATTTGAAGAAATAATTCCAGAAGATTCTTCTACATTCATAGCTAATATAGAACCTATAGGCTCTGGTCCCAATTCTCTATTTTTTAATACCACTCTTCGAACTTCTATATATTGCCATATTACAACTATTATTATTAAGATAATAGATATATTTATTATTCTCAGTGTTAACGACTTTTTCTTTAACATCTCTTTCCCCCTTTCCTTAGATAGTTTAAGTATAGTCTATAATTTTTAATATTTCTATAGAAATTAAAAAAAAAGCGATAAGATTAAATCTCATCGCTTAATTATAATTGATTATAAAACTTCTACGTTTGAAGCTTGAGGACCTTTTGCTCCTTCAGTTACGTCGAAAGAAACTTCTTCCCCTTCTTTTAAAGTTTTGAATCCTTCTTTGTTGATTTGAGAGAAATGTACGAAATAATCGTTTCCATCTTCACCTTGGATAAATCCAAATCCTTTTTCTTCGTTGAACCATTTAACTGTACCTTTTAACATTGTTGTACCTCCGTGTATTTTTTCCAGACAGAATCCTAGAATCCCATTTAATACAAACACACTTGCAGTATCAATGAAAGTTCTTCTTGTTGCCATCTGTTTCTATAATAAGTATAGTCTATTTATATTTTTTTGTCAATACTATCTCACTAAGAATTTATTTTTTTTATATATACCAAATACTCAATTCCATCTACAATTTTTTTTCCATCAAATAAAAAATCTAAGTTTAAAAATAAATTTTGTGATCTTTTATTTTCTTCTAACACATATGCAACAACTAATTTTAAATGATTTTTCTCAAAACTAAGTTCTTCTATAGATTCTTTCACAAAAATTTTAGCTATCCCTTTTTTTCGATTTTCTTTTGCTAAATATATATTAATTATCGCTAATTCTCCATCTAATTCATATCTAATTTGACCAATTATTTTTCCCTTTAAATCTTTTAAAACATAGATTAAATAGTATGGAGATTTCAGCCAAAATTCATACCATTTTTTATGTCTTTCCCATTCAAATTTTTCTGAATTTTTAGAATATTTCTTTATAAAATCTCTATGTAGGAGGTTGTATATTCCAATAATATCATCTTTTTCTGCTT
>QNYN01000152.1 GCA_003973585.1 Fusobacteriota bacterium
AAAGGATATCTCCACTTAATATTTTTGTACTTCCCTTAGGAATAATATCGTTATTATTTCTTTGGATTTTAATTAATAGCGAATCATAAGGCCATTTTACTTTATACACTTCCATTCCATCTAGCCAAGATCCTGTCATAATTGGAGAAGTAAATATAGTAGTTTTTTTTGATAATTCTTTTCTTTGGATACCTTTATTTTTTTCTAGATTATCATATTGAATACTAGATAACGAAGGGATATTCAGTATATCTGTAAAAATATAAGTCATTATAGTGACTAAAATAAGACCTGGTAAAAATTCAAAAGAACCTGTCATTTCTAGTAATAAAACATTGGCAGTGAGAGGGATTCTCATAACTGCTGTTATAAAAGATGCCATTCCTAAAACCATGAAATATTGTTGAAAATAATTATCTAATCCCAATATTTTATCTAAAGTCATCCCAAATAAAGTTCCTGCTAAAGCTCCTAAAACTAAACTTGGTATAAAAAGACCTCCTGGAAATCCTGGTGCATTACTTAATATTGTAAATAAAAGTTTTCCTACTAGTAATATTCCCATAACTTTAAAAGAAAAACTTTCATAACCTGTTTTTAAAATTAATTGATAACCTACCCCTTGAATATCTAAAAAATAAATACCTACAAAAATTGAAATAGCGAAAATCCCTAATGATTTTACCAAAGAACTAAATTTTAAATTAGAATAGTATTTTTGGAACTTTAGAAGATTCGTCGTAAAAACAACTCCTAAAACTCCTACTAAAATAGCAAAAATTGAAATAAAAAAAACATTTTTAAATAACCCAATATCAATAGGAATAATCGTCTGAAAGTTAAATAAAGTCTTTTTTCCTAAAAATATCCGTACTATAACTTCAGCAGATAAACTGGCTAAAGAAATACAAATTAGGAGAACTGGTGTTAAGTACCTATGTAGTTCTTCTATGGTAAATATAATCCCTGAAAGAGGAGAGTTAAAAGAGGCTGAAAGTCCAGCACTAACTCCACTACTAATAAGAAATTTTTCATTAATATTTTTCGTTTTAAAAGTTTTTCTTACTCCATAAGCAATTTGTGAACCTAACTGTATAGAAGGACCACCTCTTCCTAATGATAATCCACTTCCAACACTGAGAACTCCTCCTACAAATTTATAAATAAGTTCTTTAAACCAATTATATTCAAATTTCATAAGAAGTATTCCCCTTACTTGAGGTAATCCACTTCCTCGTATCATAGGATGTCTATGGATAAGTCTATCTAATATAATTGCTATTCCTATAAAAGAAAAAATTGTAATTAATAAAAGATTCATATTTCCATTTGCTATTTTAGAAAATATATCTATTCGAAGATTGGTCATAGTAGAAAGTGAAAAACGATAAGCAACAACAATAAGCCCAGTTAAAACACCTATTATCCCACTTAAGAAATAAAGTTTAATATTTTTATTTTTAATCAAATAATCCAGACTATTTAAACTCATTTTATAAACTCCCATAAAAAATATAAATTAATAATTAATATAATACAAGGTAAAAGAATGAATAGCAACTAAAATCTATAAAAACTTCTTTAGCCCTTTTAAAATTAGGTTTAAAGCTAGTTTTAAAAAGTTAATTTAATTGACTACACTATTTTTATATGGTATTATTATAATTGCTAAAATGTATTATATTAAAGTTTTAAAACTTTGAAAAATAAATATTTATAGAGAGGTAAAATTGATGATTGGTAAATTAGTAAAAAAGTTTTTTGGAACGAAAAATGATAGGGAAATTAAAAGAATTTCAGCTATTGTTGAAGAGATTAATAAATTAGAGCCTGAAATGAAAAAATTAGGTGATTCTGATTTAAAAG
Organism: Fusobacteriota bacterium; assembly: GCA_003973585.1. The sequence goes on from QNYN01000152.1 coordinate 1,867, forward strand.
CAAAGACAATAGAATTTAAAGAAAGATTAGAAAAAGGAGAGACTTTAGATGATCTTTTAGTAGAAGCTTTTGCAGTAGTAAGGGAAGCATCTATTAGAACTCTTGGTATGAGACATTATGATGTTCAATTAATTGGTGGAGTAGTGTTACACGAAGGAAAAATCACTGAGATGAAAACTGGAGAAGGAAAAACTCTAGTTGCTACACTACCTGTATACCTAAATGCATTAACTGGAAAGGGAGTTCATTTAGTAACTGTAAATGATTATTTAGCAACTCGTGATAGAGAATTAATGGGAAGATTATATAGTTTCTTAGGGTTAACTTCAGATGTATTATATAATAATATGCCTATGGATAAAAGAGGAGCTGCTTATAGAGCTGATATTACCTATGGAACAAATAGTGAATTTGGTTTCGATTATTTGAGAGATAATATGGTTTCTCGTTTAGAAAATAAAGTTCAAAGAGAATTAAACTACTGTATCGTCGATGAAGTAGACTCAATTCTTATTGATGAAGCTAGAACTCCTTTAATTATTTCAGGAGCTGCTGCTGATACAGAAAAATGGTATAAAATCTTTAATGAAATTGCTAAAAAATTAGTTAGAAGTTATGAAACTGAAAAAATTAAAGATGTTAAAAAGAAGAAAGAGATGAATATTCCAGATGAAGTTTGGAAAGATTATGAAGTTGATGAAAAGGCAAATAATAT
>QNYN01000043.1 GCA_003973585.1 Fusobacteriota bacterium
AAAACTTTTTTTCCTAATTCAATGTTATTAGTCATAGAAACTAATTTAAATAAAGTTTTAGCAACAAAGCTAGAATTTATTTTTTCCATAATCCCCTTATGGAACATCTCCCAAAGTCTAGGAACTCCAATAAATAAAGTTATTTTATATTTTTGCATTGCATCTTTAATAGCAGCAGAAGCAAGATCATCTAAAATAATAGTCGTAGCTCCTACTTTTATTGGAGCTAAAAGAGTTCCAACAAGAGGTAAAATATGATGCATAGGTAAAAGTCCTAATACACGATCGACTTCACGATATAATCCGATTTTTGCAATATTATCGATATTAGATAATAGATTTCCCATAGTTAACATAACACCTTTTGGATCTCCAGTAGTACCTGAAGTATAAAGTAATAGAACAGTACGATCTCCTACAGGAGCTTCTATATAATCTTTTTTAGCAACATATGAATCTGGCACTTTAACTTCATCAAGGTTGATAATTTCTACATTTTCATTAGATATTTCAACAGCTTCTTTGGCAACTGCTAAATTTTGATCACTAGTATAAATATATCTAGGTTTTGCATCATTGATAAAATATGCTACTTCTTTTGCAGAACTACTAGCATCTACAGTAATAGAAATTCCATCCCTTTCCCACGAAGAAAAAATTGCATATGCAATTTCTGGTCTATTTTCTATAAAAACTAAGACTTTTTCTTCAGGTTCTTTAAAATCGAGCATATCAGCATAATAAAGGATATTTCTAACTAAATCTTTGTATGAAATTTCTTTCCCTTTATAAATAATAGCTGGTTTATCTCTTGAAACAATATATTTCATTATTTTGTCCTCCTAATAAATTCATGTTATTTATAATTTATTATACTACATTAATTAAACTAAAACAAAAATACTTAATGGTTTTGGTCAAGTTATTGTAGGAGAGAGAAAAAAGTATTTAAAAAGGGCATCCACCATGGATACCCTGATTAATTATAAATTCTTTATAATATCACTTATTTGGTTTTTATCAATAACTTTAGTGTGCAATGGTTTTAAAGTTTTTAATTTTTTAATATTTAAAGGGATTTCGACTCCACTTAATTTTTCCAATTCTTTAATATTTTCAAATTCATCTTCTTTTTCTAAGTCAAATGCTCTTAGGACACTAGAAGAAAATTTATATATATTTGCTGTAGAAAGGACAATTGTTTTAGAAACTTTATTTTTTAAAGCTCCATTCATAGCAACTGAAGTGTGTGGATCCATCATATAATTATATTTATTAAATGTAGTAGAAATAGTTTCTAAACACTCTTTTTCACTACTGTAATCTGGGATAATAGATTCTTGAATCTTTTTTAATGATGCTGAATCTAATTTTAACACTCCACTTTCTTCAAAATGTTTATATAGTTCCTTTACCTTTTCACCATCTTCTAAAATATGATATAAAAGTCTTTCTAAATTAGATGATACTAAAATATCCATAGAAGGGCTCATAGTCTTGAAAAATTCCCTATCTTTATTATAAATACCTGTCTTTAAAAAATCATATAATACATTATTTTTATTAGAAGCACAGATTAATTTATCTATAGGAAGTCCCATTTGTTTGGCATAATATCCTGCTAAGATATCTCCAAAGTTTCCAGTAGGAACAGAAAAATCTACCTTTTCTCCTAGAGTAATTTCATTATCTCTAAGTAATTGAAGATAAGCTTTAAAATAGTAAACTACTTGAGGTAAAAGTCTTCCTAAATTAATTGAATTAGCTGAAGAAAGTTTAAATTTATCTAAAGCCTCATTTAATTCATCATCTAAGAAAATATTTTTAACAGCTGTTTGGCAATCATCAAAATTCCCATGAACTCCTATAACTTCTACATTATTACCTGTAGAAGTTTGCATTTGAAGTTTTTGAACATCACTAACACCATCAGCTGGATAAAATACAACTACTTTTACTCCATCTAAATCTTTAAATCCTTCTAAAGCTGCTTTTCCAGTATCTCCAGAAGTAGCTACTAAGATAAGACTATCTTTTTTTGCTTTATTTTTTTTTCTTGCATAGGTAAAAAGACGAGGCATAACTTGAAGTGCCATGTCTTTAAATGCTAGAGTAGGACCATGCCAAAGTTCTAAAACATACAAATCATCTTCTAGTTTTACTACTGGAGTTTTTTCTGGATGTGAAAAAGTTTCATCGTAGACTTTTATGCAATCTTTTAATTCTTCATCACTGTAGTCAGTTAGATATTTTTTCAATATATTTAAAGCTACTTCTTTATAATTATATCCTTTCATTTTTTCTATTTCTTCTAGTGGAACTTTTGGAAATTTTTTAGGAACAAATAACCCTCTATCACTACAAATTCCTTTTTCAATAGCTTGAGAAGCAGTAAATTCTTCGGGGTTTCCTCTAGTACTTATATATTTCATTTTTATCCTCCTTAAGCAGAATCAAAAGATCTTCATAATTTTTAACTTCTATATTTTTATCGCTATTATCTTCAACATAAAATTTATATATTCTCAAGAAAATAAATGTAAGAGCTATTTTTAAAAGCATTTTTTCTAATAATAATTT
>QNYN01000133.1 GCA_003973585.1 Fusobacteriota bacterium
AAGAAATATTATTTAAGCATAGTTTTGGATAGTCTTGGAATGATAATCTTTGAGACTGATTTAATTAAAGAAATAAATAGTAAAAAAAATCAAAATAAAATATTAAGGAGAATAACAATGGCAGAAGTAAAATTAAGAAAAGTTGAAAAAACATATCCAAATGGGTTTAAAGCAGTTCATGGGATAGATTTAGACATAAGAGATGGAGAATTTATGGTATTTGTAGGACCTTCAGGTTGTGCTAAATCTACAACTCTTAGAATGGTTGCAGGATTAGAAGAAATAACAGGTGGAGAAATAATAATAGGAGATAAAGTAGTAAATAATCTACCTCCTAAAGATAGAGGGATAGCTATGGTTTTCCAAAACTATGCATTGTATCCACATATGACTTGTTATGAAAATATGGCTTTTGGATTAAAATTACAAAAATTACCTAAAGATGAAATAGACGCAAGAGTAAGAGATGCAGCAGCAAAATTAGAAATTACAGATCTATTAGATAGAAAGCCAAAAGAAATGTCTGGTGGACAAAGACAAAGGGTAGCAGTAGGTAGAGCAATTGTTAGAAAACCAGAAGTATTTTTATTTGACGAACCTTTATCAAACTTAGATGCTAAATTAAGAGTTTCTATGAGGGTTAAAATAACTCAATTACATCAAGAATTAAAAGATGCAGGGCAACCAGCAACTATGATTTATGTAACACATGACCAAGTAGAAGCTATGACTATGGGAGATAGAATATGTGTATTAGAATATGGTGTAATTAAACAAGTGGATACTCCTATTAACTTATATAGTAAACCTAAAAATAAGTTCGTAGCAGGATTTATAGGATCTCCTTCTATGAATATTATGCCTTCAGAATTAATTTTAGATAATGGAAAAGTGGGAGTGAAAATAGGAGAAACTATTTTACATTTACCAGAAGAAAAAGCTAAAAAAGTAAAAGATTATGTAGGGAAAAAAGTATGGTTTGGAATTAGACCAGAGCATATTGGATCTTATGAAACACATCCTGGAAAAGATGAATATTTAACAGGGAAAATATCTATTGTAGAGCAAATGGGAAATGAAGAGTTTATTTACTTTACAATCAATGGTGTTCAATATACTGCAAGATTAAACTCTGAAAATACTAAAGAAACAAAAAATGGTATAGATTATAAATTCTGGTTCGATATGGAAAGATGTCATATTTTTGATTCAGAAACAGATGAAAATATATCTTTATAAAAAATAATATTAAGATTTTTATTTAGAGAAGTAACAAAAAAAAGATGATCGGAATGGTCATCTTTTTTAATAAATTTAAGAGGAAGAATTATTTATGGATAAGAAATATAAAATTTTAATAATTAGTGATAATGAAGTTTTGAGAACATACCCAATAGACACTTTAAAATCTAAATTTTATGATGTGGATTTTATAATTTCAGCAGGAGATGTAGGAAACGATTATTTAGATTATCTTTTTACGACATTAAATAAAGATATTTTATATGTAAACGGTAATCATACATCTAAAGAAAGTCATGATATATCCTTTTGTAAAAATATAGACGGAAAAGTTATAAAATATCAAGGGTTAAGAATTTTCGGATTAGGAGGAAGCCAAAAATATTCATATGCTCCTAATCAATATTCTGAATTTGAAATGTGGGAAAGAATTATAGTTAATTTTAAATCACTTTTATTTGGAAAAATAGATATTATGGTGACACATGCACCACCAAGATATATTCATGATCGTGAAGACTTTATTCATCAAGGGTTTAAAGTTTTTCATAAGATTTTAAAATATTTTAAACCTAAATTATGGATTCATGGACATATTCACTTAATTAGTCATATGAGTACCCAAGAAACACAATTTGAAAAAACTCGTATTGTAAATGCTTATGGATACAAAGTGATTGAATATAGTAAAAAGGAGAGCGACAATGAATAAATCAGAAGAAGCATTGAAAGCTTATTATAAATTTGCAAGTAAAGGTAAAATTTTGGGAGTTTCTTTCACGAAATTAGAAGAGTTAAAAAAATTCTCGGATATTCAAAAAGAGTTAAAAGCTTATACTAGTTCGGATTTAGGAATTCAAAATGTTCCGTTAGATAAAATTGTAGGAAGTGTTCAAAAAACCGAAGATTTCTATAAAGGGTTTATACCTAAAAATAAAGTAGTGAAACAGAGATGGTGTGATATTTATATTGCTATGCTAGGAGATATCTCCCTTCCGCCAGTAGTGCTATATAAGATAAAAGATGAGTATTATGTATATGATGGAAATCATAGAATATCTGTAGCTAATTTTCTTAATTTTAAATCTATTGAAGCTGAAGTTACAGAATTTTTTTCAAATGAAGGAGAAGATGCAAATAAATATAGAAAGAATTTTGAATTTGTAAAACAGACAAATTTAGATATTGAATTAACAAAAAGTGAAGATTATAAAATAATCTTATCTGATATTGAATCGTATAGTGATGTAAGTTTATTAGAAAAATCAAATTTATGGTATAAAAATATATATCAACCAATTGTAGAAATATTGACATTTAATAATTTTA
>QNYN01000063.1 GCA_003973585.1 Fusobacteriota bacterium
AAGATTAGGAAAATCTATCATTGAAAAAGAAATAGAAAATGGCTACAACGGCATTTTAGTAAATGATTTAGTTGAAGGATTAACAACTAAAAAAATTGCTAATAGAGCCAAAGAAGGAGAACCTTTAGCTCTTAAAATTATAGAAAAAAGTGCTGAAAAGCTAGGTCAAGGGTTAGCAATTTTAATAGATATACTTAATCCTGAAGCCATAGTTATTGGAAGTATCTTTACTAGATGTGAAGATTTATTTAGAGATACTATGCAGACTATTTTAGAAAAAGAAGCTCTTAGTATATCATATAAAAGATGTAGAGTGTTAAAAGCTGAATTAGGAGAATCCATAGGAGACTATGGTGCATTATTTACTGCTACAAACGAGTATTAATCAAAGGAGACTACTTATTATGAATAGATTAAATAGCAAATTACCAAAAGTTGGGATAAGACCAACAATAGATGGTAGACAAGGTGGAGTAAGAGAATCATTAGAAGATCAAGTAATGGGATATGCTAAAAAAGTTGCTGAATTTATTTCAGAAAATTTAAGACACCCTTCAGGAGAAAAAGTAGAATGTGTAATTTCTGATTCTACAATTGGAGGAGTAGCAGAAGCTGCAGCATGTGAAGAAAAATTTAAAACAGAAAATGTAGGATTATCTATAACTGTAACATCTTGTTGGTGTTATGGTACTGAAACTGTTGATATGACACCTGGAATTCCTAAAGCTATATTAGGATTTAATGGTTCTTCTAGACCTGGAGCTGTATATTTAGCTGCTGCTGCTGCTGGACATGATCAAATGGGAGACCCAATCTTTTCTATATATGGTAAAGATGTACAAGATGATCCATCAGAAGATATTCCTGAAGATGTAAAAGAAAAGTTAGTATTATTTACAAAAGCTGGATTAGCAGTTGCAACAATGAAAGGAAAATCATATTTATCAATTGGTAGTGTTTCAATGGGAATAGCTGGTTCTGTTGTAGATCCAAACTTTTTCTCAGACTATTTAGGTATTAGAAATGAATATGTTGATATGAGTGAAGTAAAAAGAAGATTAGAATTAAATATTTTTGATCCTAAAGAATTTGAAAAAGCAATGGCTTGGACAAAAGAAAATTGTAAAGAAGGTATGGATTTAAATAGAGAAGACTTAAAACATACAGCTGAAGAAAAAGAACAAGAATGGGAAATAGTTGTAAAAATGACATTAATCATTAGAGATTTAATGATTGGAAATCCTGAATTAGAAAAATTAGGATTTAAAGAAGAAGCTCGTGGACATAATGCCATTGCAAGTGGATTCCAAGGGCAAAGACATTGGACAGACTTTATGCCTAATGGAGATTTCTCAGAAGCAATTTTAAATTCATCATTTGATTGGAATGGAATAAGACAAGCATTTATTGTGGCAACAGAAAATGACTCATTAAATGGTATTTCTATGTTATTTAACCATTTATTAACAGGAAAAGCTCAAATTTTCTCTGATGTAAGAACATTTTGGTCACCTGAATCTATCGAAAGAGTAACAGGTAAAAAAGCAACTGGTAAAGCTGGGGAGTTTGGAATGATTCATTTAATTAATTCAGGATCAACAACATTAGATGGAACAGGACAAATGACAGAAGATGGAAAACCAGTAATGAAAGAATTTTGGAATATAGAAGAAAAAGATGTAAAAGCATGTTTAGAAGCAACAGACTGGTGTCCTGCAGACCTTGGATATTTTAGAGGAGGAGGTTTTTCATCACACTTCTTAACTAAGGGAGAAATGCCTGTAACAATGTCTAGAATAAACTTAATAAAAGGTTTAGGACCTGTATTACAAATAGCAGAAGGTTATGTTGTTGATGTAGAAAAAGAAATTCATGATAAATTAGATATTCGAACAAATCCAACATGGCCAACAACATGGTTTGTACCAAACATTACAGGTGAAGGAGCATTTAAAGATGTTTATTCAGTAATGAATAATTGGGGAGCAAATCATGGAGCAATTTCATATGGTCATATAGGAAAAGAGTTAATAACATTAGCATCTATGTTAAGAATACCAGTAGCAATGCACAATGTTGAAGAAGAGAAAATGTTTAGACCAAAAACATGGGGAGCATATGGAACAAAAGATTTAGAAGGAGCAGACTTTAGAGCTTGTGAAACATATGGGCCAGTTTATGGAAAAACAAGAAGATAAGGACTAGTTGGAGGAAATATGAATTATTATTTAGGTATAGATGTTGGAACTGGAAGTGCTAGAGTAGGATTATTTTCTGCTAAAGGTAAAATGATAACAAGTCAAAAGGAAGATATTACTCTATGGTCATATGGTGGAGTATTTAAAGAACAATCTTCTGAAGAAATTTGGGATAAAATTTGTAAACTTTCTAAAAGTGTTGTAGAAAAAAGTGGAATCTCAAAAGAACAAATAAAAGGAATAGGATTTGACGCAACTTGTTCATTAGTTGCGTTAGATCAAGATGGAAAACCAGTAAGTCTAAGCATGAGTGGTGAAGATAAGCAAAATGTAATCTTATGGATGGATCATAGAGCTGAAGAACAAGC
>QNYN01000083.1 GCA_003973585.1 Fusobacteriota bacterium
GAAAAATCTTTATCATAAGCACTCATTGCTTTTGCAATAGTACCCGAGGCTCCACCTGCTCTAAAAAAATTACGAGCGGTTTCTTGTCCAGCTCCAATTTCAGAAAAAGTTCCGTAGCTAAATGAATTATAATCAAAATCATTTCCTGGAATTGTAGCTTGCCACAGTCGAAGACTATTAACCCTCTTATTTTGATATCCAACAATAGGGACATCATAAGGAACAGCTAAAACAGCATCATATCCTGTATGAATTGGGATCAGTCGTCCATGGATTTCTTTTAGAGTAACTTCACCATAAAATTTTACAGTTTGAGATTGATGAATTTTTTTTGTTTCCCAAACAAATCCATTTTTTAGCCAATTATCTGGACCTTCAACTTGTTCACCATTAATTATTTTTTGTTCAAATAATCCATAGTCAAAACGAATTCCACACCCATGGCCTGGGATATTAGTAGAAGCCATAGAATCTAAAAAACTAGCTGTTAATCGACCTAATCCACCATTTCCTAGACCAGGTTCAACATCATATTTTTCAAAGTCTTCTATATCGAGGCCTAATTCATGAATAGCTTCTTTACAGACATCTTCTATTCCCAAATTTATTATATTTGTAAATAACATCTTTCCTAATAAAAATTCAAGTGAAAAATAATATACTTGTTTTTGATTATTAGATCTATATTCTTTATTTCTTTTCAACCAATTTTCTGAAAAATAACTTTTTATAAGAGTTGCAAATATTTTATATTGATTTTCTTTAGTTGTCTCAACAAAATCCTTTGTAACCAAAAGTAAAGATAATTGTTTTAAGTCAGATATGATCTTTTCTTTAGTAATTTCCATGATTCTCCCTTATATAACCGATTAAGTTATTATTTGTTATCAACTAATTTTTTATAGATTTTTTTGTATTCTTTAGCAGCATTAGCCCAACTACTTTTTCTTTCCATTGCATTTTTTACTAATTGATCCCATTGTTTTTTATCTTTATATGTCTCTAACGCATTTTTTGTTGCGAATAATAATTCGTGAGCATTATAATTTTGGAATCCAAAACCAGTTCCAGTTCCTTTATATTTGTTATATGGAATAACAGTATCTTTTAATCCACCAGTTTCACGAACTACAGGAATAGTTCCATATCTCATAGAAATAAGTTGTGATAAACCACAAGGCTCAAATAATGATGGCATTAAGAAAATATCAGAACCAGCATATATTTTTTTAGCTAAAGTGCTATCAAACATAATATTAGCAGATAATTTAGAAGGGTAAAGGTGAGCATAATATTTAAATAAATCTTCATATTGAAGATCTCCAGTACCTAAAACAACTAATTGAATATCTAAAAGCAATAATTCTTCTAAGATATGTGCTATTAAATCTAATCCCTTTTGCCCAGTAAGTCTAGTAACAATACCAATCATAGGAATATTTTCATCTTCTATTAATCCTAATTCTTTTTGTAATGCTAACTTATTTTTTACTTTTTTAGATCTTGTAGAAATGCCATATTTAACAGCTAATTCTTTATCTTTTCTTGGGTTAAAAGTATCGTAGTCAATACCATTTACTATTCCAGTAACTTTATAATCAAGTTTTTGGAATAATCCGTGTAATCCTTCACCAAAGAAAGGATATTTAATTTCTTCAGCATAAGTTTTACTTACAGTTGTAATATGATCTGAATATATAACTCCACCTTTCATATATGAAATAGCGTCGTTGAATTTTAATCTTTCTTCATCGAAATAGTAATCATCTAGACCTAAAATATCTCCTAAAACTTCTTTTCCATAAACACCTTGGAATTTTAAGTTATGGATAGTATAAACAACTTTTACATCTTTATATTTATCCCAATAGAAAGCTTTTAAAAATACTGGAACTAAAGCTGACTGCCAATCATTACAATGAATGATATCAGGAACAAAATCATCCATATGATCTATTGCGTCGATGATAGCTCTTGAGAAATATGCAAATCTTTCACCGTCATCAAAATATCCATATGGATTTTCACGCTTAAAATAATCTTCATTATCAATAAAATAAAAAGGAACTTTATCATATTCCATTTTATAAAGACCTACATATCTTTCTCTCCATGAAACTCTAGTTGTAAATTTTGAAACAAATTCCATTCCACTACGGTATTTATCGTGAATAGAAGTATATTTTGGCATGATTACCCTTATATCTGTAGTTTTAGCCAGTGCTTTTGGTAGTGAATATGCTACATCTCCTAGACCACCACTTTTTGCAAAAGGGTGAGCCTCACTGCTTACAAATAATATTTTCATTTTACTATTTTTTTTCATTTTTACAACTCCTTTACTTGTTAAAATGCTGACTCTTTCGAGTCAGCATAGTTTTTTTATAATTTAATCTTTGAATTAATCTTCAAAATTTGATTTTTTCTCAACAACTAATGGGAATTCTTCAGTTCCAATTACTTGTTGTAAATTTCCTACAGTTACATTTTTATCGATGATAACATTTTTAATTTCTGCTCCATCTTCAATAGTACAAGATTGTAAAATGATACTATTTTC
>QNYN01000182.1 GCA_003973585.1 Fusobacteriota bacterium
TTGCCTTTTTTATTCCTTCTCCTAATTTAGGAGAATGCTAGGATGAGATCTATCTTTCTAATTATGCTTTACTCTATCTTTTTCTTCAGCTTGTTTATATGAATTCCATCCATCTAAATCACCTGTTAAATATCCTGTAATCCTTCTTGTTCTAGATATTTCAGTACTTCCACACACAGGGCAAGTACACTCTATAATCCCTTTAAATCCACAAGATTTACATCTATCTACTGGATGATTTATAGATCCATATCCAATGCCTTCTTGTTGCATAGCACGAACTATTTTCATTATTGCTAAAATATTTTTCTTAGCTTCTCCATCTAATTCAATATAAGTAATATGTCCTCCACGAGTAAGTTCATGAAATGGAGCTTCTCTTTTTATTTTTTCAATGGAAGAAATTTTTTCTTTTACATCTACATGGAATGAATTAATATAATATTCTCTGTCATTTACCCCTTCAATAACTCCAAATTTTTCTCTATCCATTTTCGTAAATCTTCCAGATAATCCCTCTGCTGGAGTAGCTAATGCTGAAAAGTTTAGATTATGTTTTTGACTTTGCTCTAAAGCTATTTCTTTTATACTCTTAACTGCTTCATATAAAGTATCGTAGGCTTTTTGACTTTGCCCATGACCTTCTCCATAAAGAGCCATCATAGCATTGTGTCCTCCAATAAATCCTATTCCTAATGTACCTGATGCAAAGGTATCCCTAACTTCATCATGAGGGTTTAAATCTTGTCCACCGTTCCAAATTCCATTCTCCATCATAAACGGAAATTGTCTAGCCAGTGCTGATCCTTGAAATTCAAATCTATCTTTAAGCTGATTTGCTACAAAATAGGCTGTTTCTTTTACATTTTTATGGAATAATTCTGTTGCTAAAGTTTCTATTTCTGATGAATTTTCACCTAATTTTTCTATAGCTTCTAATTTTGATTTAATAGCTAATCTAGGCATATTAATAGATGTAAATGATATATTTCCACGACCTATAGAAGTTTTTTCTCCTCTAACATTTTCAAAAACTCTTGTTCTACATCCCATTGTTGCTACTTCATGTAAATATCTTTTAGGATCATTTATATCCCATTTTTCATTAAAATTAAATGGGGTATCTAAAAATACAAAATTAGGAAATAATCTCTTAGAAGTAACCTCACAAGCTCTAATAAATAAATCAAAATTAGGAGCTTCATATTTTAATTCTCTTGCTACTGCTTTTGACCAATTTTTTGTAGCTAATTCAAAATCTTTTTCAGAATATGATATCCCTGTTTTTACTTTAAATATTTGAATAGGAAATACAGGAGTTTCAGAATCTCCTAATCCTTCTTCAGTGGCTTTAAATAGCTCTTCTATTACCATTCTACCTTCAGGAGAAAAATCTGTTCCATAGTTAATAGAACTAAAAACTACTTGGTTTCCCCCTCTAGAATGCATTGTATTTAAATTATGAATAAATCCTTCCATTGCTTGGTGTGTTTCATTTCTAGTATCGTTATAAGCAATTTTAATTATTTTTTCTATTGTTTGTATATCAATTTTTAATTTTTCTGCTAACTTAGATTTTGCACTTTCACTAACTTCTATAGTAGTAATTAGTGTATTTATAATATCTTTTAACTCTTTATTTTTCTCATCTACATAATCTGCATCTAAAAATGTAAGAGCTCTATATCTAAGGTGTCTTCTAAATGATTTTAAAACTCCAGGAGCCATAAAAAAGTCAAATGCAGGTATAGCTTGTCCACCATGTTGTTCATTTTGATTAGTTTGGAATACAATAGTTGCTAATGTTGCATAAGTAGAGATAGATTTAGGTTCTCTTATTTTCCCATGTTTCGATTTAAATCCATTTTCAAATAACTTATTTAAATCATATTGTACACATGTACTAGTCTTAGTAGGGTAGTAATCTAAATCATGAATGTGAATATCACCATTTTTATGTGCCATTGAATATTCAGGATTTAATAAATATTTATGTGTATAGTCTTTTGTTGTTTCACTAGCAAAAGTCATCATTTGACCTGCAGGTGTATCACCAGCCATATTTGCATTTTCATTATTTATATTATTTTTTTCTACAGTTACTATTCCATCAAAGGATTTTTTTATAGTTGTTCTTTTATGTCTTTCAATATTTCTCATATCTCTATATAAAATATAATTTTTTGCAATTTCAGGATAAGTAGCCATTAGTTCTTTTTCAACTAAATCTTGAATTTCTTCTACTTGTAAATCTCTATTTAAATTTTTAATCATATTTACAACATCTGCTGCAAACTTCTCATTAACCTTTTCTTTCGATGCTATTGCTGCTTTATTAATAGCATTTTCTATTTTATATCCATTAAATTCAACCTTTTTTCCATCTCTTTTAATAACATTCACTTTTCTACCCCTCCCACTATATTTTGTTGTTTCTATAAAAAATATTACCATATATAGTGTTCTATGTCTAATTAGATTTAAATAAAAATCCATATAAAATTTATATATTTTCTCTTTCTTTGAATAATTAAGGGATAGAAAGAATCAAAAAA
>QNYN01000191.1 GCA_003973585.1 Fusobacteriota bacterium
ACTCCTATTTTCTTTGAATTTCTAAATTTTATCCAAACATGATCTCCTATTTTATACTTTTTTTCTTTATCAGAATAAGTATAAAATCCATTTTCTATACCTTCTACATAAAGTACAAAATTCATAATATCACTACCTTAGTTTTATCTTTATTTTTTTTATATCTTCTAATTTCGTTCCAGGTTGTGGATCTTGCTCAACAACCTTTCCCTTTCCATCAATAGATATTTCTATTCCATATTTATTGGCTATCATTAATGCCAATCTCACACCTTTTTCTCTAAAATCTGGTAAAGTATCTATCTCTATATTTTCAGTGTAACCCTTTACATTTTCACTATCTTTTAGTACATATACATTTTCTGGTGTTATCCCCTTATATTTTATTATCCTTTCCATGGTAGCTTTAAACACTGGTGCTGCTACCCATGCTCCAAATTTTCTTGTATAGTGTGCTGGTATCATCTTCTTTAACTCTTTTGAATACTTAACTGCTTTTGGTTGTTCAAACATAATCAAAATAGTATATTTTGGTTTATCTGCTGGAAAGATCCCTATAAAAGAAGAAAGATATTCTTGTTTTAAATATCCACCTCTACTACTTATTTGAGCTGTTCCTGTTTTTCCACCAATAGAATAACCCTCAATTAGAGCATTTCTACCTGTTCCTTTTTCAGCTGTTTCTTGAAGCATTTCCCTCATTATTTTAGAAGTTTCTTCTGAAATAACCCTTCTTTTAGCTATAGGTACATTTTTCCTAATTGTTATTCCGTTAGGCGTTTTTACATTATCTACTATATAAGGCTTATAATAAATTCCACCATTTATTGCTGTATTTAAGGCAGCTATCATTTGTAATGGTGTTATAGCTATTCCTTGTCCATAAGACATTGTATACTTTTTCATCCCATCCCACTTTTCATGTGGCAATTGTCTTGGAGCTAATTCTCCAAAAGTGTCTATTCCTGTTTTTTCATATAGATTATATTTTCTTAAATATTGTTCAAAGGTAGAAGGATCTATTTTTTCTGAAATTAGTGACATTCCTACATTACTTGAAACTCTTATTACAGTTCTAGGATTTATTTCTCCTATCCCATGTTTATCACTATCTCTAATCTTATGTCCATACCTCATTATATAACCATCTGGATTTTTTAATATGGTATTATCATCTACTATTTTTTCTTCATAAGCTTCAGACATTACTATGGGTTTAAAAATAGAACCCATTTCGTGTTGTGATCTTATTGCCCTATTATTTAAATATGCTATATTATTTGTTCTAGGATAGCTAGACATAGCTAAAATTTTCCCTGTAGAAGATTCCATAATTATTCCTACTGCTGTTTTAGGTTCAACTTTTTCAAATTGTTTTTTTATTTCATCATCTAGTATATATTGCATATGATAATCTATAGTTAATTGTACATCATTTCCATCTGTTTCTATCTCTTCTCTTTCTTTATTAAATGAAGGTAGAATAGTCCTAAAGTTTGTATAATAACCTTTCCCTTCAATTTCATTTTCTTTAAGATATTTATCATAATATCTTTCTATCCCATATGCTCCTAATCTTCTATTTTCTTTTTTTGAAAAAGCACCCATAAATCCTACTATAGGGGCCAATTCTTCATATGAATAATATTTTCTTTCTGTAGAATGTTCAAAATAAATTTCATTATTTCTCATATGATATTTAGATTTCAACTCATCTATAGCCTCTTTTTGAATTTCATCTACTTTTTTTATAGTAACCATATATCGTCTTTTATTTTCAAAGTTTTCTTTTAATTTTTCACTAAAATTTTTGGTTGTTATAGAATGTATACTGTCTAGCTCTTGAATTATTGCTTCCCTATCTTCTAATTTATAAAATCTCAAAGGATCTATTATAACTTTATAAATCTCTGCATCATAGGCTAATTCCCTTCCAGTTGCATCTAATATACGACCTCTTTTACCTTTTAAAATATATTCACCGTAACTTTGACCTTCAGATAAGCTATTAAATTTATCATATTTAACAACTTGTATCTGCCATAATCTTGCTCCTAAAATAACAAACAACATTATTACTCCGAAAAAAAACAAATATATTCTTTCGTTAAAATGATCCATTGTTTTTGACTTTTCTATAACTAATCTAACTGTATTAGAAATTATGAATAAGACTAATAAAACAGTTCCCGTTGTAGTTTTTCCCAGTATAAAAAATAATAGTGTCAAAAATATTACTAGCAAATTAATTATTCTAATTATTTTTTTATTTCTTCCCACCTAAAGCTCCCTTCTTAATAAAGTTAATTTTAACTTCATTATTCACAATAAAAAGAGCGAAATACCGCTCTTTTTATGATTATAATTTTTTAATTAATATTTCCATAACAATCTTAGGATTTGCTTTTCCTTTTGATGCTTTCATTACTTGTCCCATAAGTCCCTTTATTACCCTTGGTTTTCTTCCTTCGTCTGCCTTAGCATAATCTTCTACTAATTTTGGATTATTAGAAATTACATCTTCAACCATCTTTTCTATCTCAGAAGTATC
>QNYN01000193.1 GCA_003973585.1 Fusobacteriota bacterium
AAAAAGGTTATCAGCTTACACAAAATTAAAAATTATTGAGTTAAAAGAAGATGGAAATGATAAAAACCGAAATCTATCTATGGAAAAAGAAGCCAAGCAAATATTAGAAGCAATTAATAAAAATAAAGGGTATTCAATCCTTATGGATATAGGTGGAAAAAAGTTTTCATCTGAAGAAATGTCAAAAAAAATAGAACAGATAACTGTAAATGGGTATAGTACAATTAATTTTATCATAGGTGGATCATATGGAGTGACAAAAGAAGTAAGAAATGCTGTAGAATTAAGAATGAGCTTTTCAGATCTAACATTTCCACATCAATTAATGAGATTAATATTACTTGAACAAGTTTATAGATGGTTTAGTATATTAGGAAACAGTAAATATCATAAGTGAGGTGAGAACAATGTATGCTATTGGTGAAAACTTTGAATATTTAATAGACGATGAAGAACTAGATATTTCTGTTATTGGAGATATCATGTTATTTGGAGATGAATATTTAATTGGAGAAGATTTAGAAGGACAAAAATATGTCTTTATATATAGAGAAGATGAAGAAATTGTAGAATTAATCGAAGATGAAGATGAAATTTCTGATATTTTAGATAGTTGGGAAGATGAATACTTTGCAGGTGGAACTGATATTGGTGATTGGGAAGATGACTCTTATTACGAAAGGGAAGATAGCCTTATAGTTAGTGAAGATGCAGATTTAGAAGAATATTTTGAAATAGATGATTATTCTGAATCTGAA
This sequence comes from Fusobacteriota bacterium, assembly GCA_003973585.1. Next base: position 759 of record QNYN01000193.1, read on the forward strand.
GAAGATCTTGATTCATTTATATCTGGATTAATGGGAGGATAAAATGAAACTCAGGGTAAAAACTACTGATAGTTTTGGTGAAAATTATGATAAAACTTTTGAAGCTACAAAAGAAGAAAGTAATGTTGGTATAAAATATACTTATTCTGATGAACATGCTAAAGTTAGAATCTTTATATTAAAAGATAAAATCCAAATAATCAGAGATGGAGATATTAGAAGTAATAAACTTCTAAAAGAAAATCAAAAAACAAGTTTTGCTTATAAAGCATCTTATATGAGTAGAAATTTTGAGATTTTCACAAAAAGTTTAACTATAGTTGATAAAAAAATAAGTGCTGTTTATTCTATTTTTGAAGAAGATGAAATTTTAAATGAATTAACACTTGATATCATTGAATTGTAAAATTTTATTAAAATAGAGCATAATTTTGCTCTATTTTATTTTTTATAATTTGTGATTATATATAAATACATAGGGGGAAGAGTATGTTAAATTTTAATTTTCAAAACAAAACAGAAATAATATTTGGTAAAGGAGTAGAAAATTTAGTTGGAGAAAAGGTTTCTCAATACGGAACTAAAGTTTTATTACATTACGGGGGAAGTAGTTTTAAAAAATATGGTCTATATGATAAAGTTGTAAAAAATTTAAAAGACAAAGGAATTGAAATCTTTGAACTAGGAGGAGTATTACCTAATCCAAGATTATCTTTAGTTAGAGAAGGAATTTCAATTTGCAGGGAAAATAATATAGATTTTATCCTTGCAGTTGGAGGAGGAAGTGCTATTGATTCTGCTAAAGCTATAGGTGCAGGTGTAAAATACTCTGGAGATGTTTGGGACTTTTTTGAAGGTAAAGCTAGTGTAGTAGAAACACTACCTGTAGGTGTTATATTGACAATACCTGCTGCTGGAAGTGAATCTAGTAGTGGAAGTGTCATCACCAATGAAGATGGGTGGTATAAAAGATCTTTTGGTGGGAATATAGTTAGACCTAAATTCGCTATTATGAATCCTGAAATTACTTATACCCTTCCTAGATATCAAACTGCTGCTGGAGCTGTAGATATAATGGCTCATGTTCTAGAAAGATATTTTACAAATGAAAAACATGTTGAATTAACAGATCGACTTTGTGAAGCAGTTTTAAAAACAGTAATTTCAAATACTCCTAAAGCATTAGATTTCCCTGAAGACTATAATGCCCGTGCTGAGATTATGATTTCTTCTACTGTAGCTCACAATGGTTGGATAGACATGGGAAGATCTACAGATTGGGCTTCTCACAAAATTGAACATGAATTAAGTGGTATCTATGACATTACCCACGGAGCAGGGTTAGCAATTATCTTTCCTGCTTGGATGAAATATAATTATAAAGCTAATATGGATAGATTTGTACAATTTGCTACTAGAGTGTGGAATGTAGAAATGAATTATTATGATCCAGAAGCAACAGTTTTAGAAGGAATCAAAAAATTCGAAGAATTTCTAACTTCTATTGATATGCCTACTCGTTTATCACAAGCAAATATTGATAGTGAAAGATTCGAAGAAATGGCTGCTAAAGCTACTGAAAATGGTAAAATTGGGAATTTTGTAAAATTAACTAAAGAAGATGTAGTTAATATTTATAAATTAGCAGAATAAGATTTTAAATATCTAATAATCTAAGGAGGAAAGCAAAATTAATTGTTTTCCTCTTTATTTATTAAAAAAATATAAAAAAATATTTAAAAAAAAGGTATAATTATTATAAGTGATAAAATATTATACTTCTAACT
>QNYN01000074.1 GCA_003973585.1 Fusobacteriota bacterium
AGGTTGTATTTTATAGGGTCTAGTTCTGTAATTCCTAAGGAATAAGCTACCATACTTCCAGCTGCTGATCCCCGTCCAGGTCCTATAGGGATATTTTGTTTTTTAGCATAATCTATCAAATCCCATACAACTACAAAATATTCTTCGTAGCCCATTTTATTTATTATTCCTAATTCATAGTCGACTCTTTCAATAACTTTTTCTTCAATACCATTAGGATATCTATTATTTAAACCATCATAAACTAATTTTTCTAAATACTCTTTAATTCCATCAAATTCTTCTGGCACAATATACTGTGGAAATTTAAATTTACCAAACTCTATTTCTAGATTACACTTTTCAGCTATTTTTACAGTATTTTCTATTGCATTTTCGTATTTACCTAAATTTTCTAAAAGTTGGTCATAACTTTTCATATATAGTTCATTAGTGTGGATTCTCATCCTTTTTTCATCATCTACTTTAGCTCCTGTTTGTATACAAAGAAGCACATCTTGTAAACTACTTTGGCCATAATATGCATAATGAACATCATTTGTTCCTACAACTTCTAATCCATATTTTTTAGCTATTTCAAACAATTTATCATTTAGTGGATATTGTTCGATTATTCCATTATCTTGTAATTCTATATAAAAATCTTCTTTTCCAAAGATATTAATATATGAATTTACTATATTTTCTATCTCATCATCACTTTTTTGATCTTCTATAGCACGAGCTATTTCCCCTTGCATACATGCTGATAATCCTATTAATCCTTCACTATATTTTTTTAATATTGCTTTGTCTATACGAGGCTTATAATAAAATCCTTTTAAGTATCCAAAAGAGGATAATTTCATTAAGTTTTTATATCCAATTTCATTTTTAGCTAATAAAATTAGGTGGAAAATTGTTTTTTCTTTTTCTTCAACATTTCCTAAGCTAATATATGCTTCCATCCCAATTATTGGTTTAATTCCTTTTTTTCTAGCCTTTTTATAAAATTCTATAGCTCCAAACATATTTCCATGATCGGTAATGGCTATACTTTCCATTTTTAACTCCAAGGCTCTATCTATATATTCATCTATTTTACTTACTCCATCTAGGAGGCTATATTCAGTATGTAAGTGTAGATGTACAAATTTATTTTTCATAAAAAAATCCTCCTATTAAAATTAAACATTACCAATATTAGTTTATCACATTTTTTCTATGGTTTCCTAAATATAATTAAAAATTCACCTATAGAATTTTCTTTTTTGAATTTTTTTAAGGTATACTTACAATAACCAAAGTAAAAAAAATATTGTTATAATATACGGAGGAAAAAATGAATAAATCGTTAAAATTAAAAAAGAAATTTTATAATGACTATGGATGGTGGATATATATTCTTATGTGGATTTTACCATTGGTAGATATAAGATTTGGATTATTATGGCTATTATCTATGATTTTATCTATTACCTTCTCTTTATTTAGTCCTGGAAAACTATATTGTGCTTATTTTTGTCCTAGAGGTAGCGGATTTCAGAAATTTTTAAAAAATATCAGTCTAAATAAACCAGTTCCTAAATTTTTGAAAAATAAAGTTATTAGATATGGTTTTACTGCTTTTTTAACAATTCAAGTTATAAGAAATGTTATAACTAAAAGTAGTGATTTAAACCTATTAGGAGGAATGATTTATAGAGGGTTTATATGGACAAGTATTTTAGCGCTAGTACTAGGGTTTTTATATAAACCTAGAGTTTATTGTGGGCAGTTATGTCATGCTGGAAATTTAGCAGGATTTATAAGTCGATTTAAAAGTAGGAAATAAAAATTTAGTTATATAATTAATTTAAAATTTAAACTGCATATAAAAAGTCATAGAAAACTACCCTAATATTAGTAATTAGATACTGATATTAATAGAGTTTTCTATGACTATATTAACTTTTTTGCTTTCGTAATTTTAATTATTTTTTTTAGACTTAAGCTTCTGGAAAAAATGTCTGACAGAGCTATTCTTATAGAGAAGATTATTAATTTTTTCTTCATCTATAGTCTCAAGAATCTCTTCGTTGTTGATTATCTTTTCAGGGTTTTTTATAAGTAATCTTTCTTTAATTTTTATTCCCAATCTATCATCCATTTCATTTAAGACATCATCTACATCATAACTTCTATGTTTTATATTGTGGGTATCACTAGCTACAACATTTATAAGCCCTAATTCAATCCAGTTATAAAGAGTATCATTATTTTTTAAACCTTCAAAATTTGTTTGAATTAAGATTCCCATTTTTTTTAATTTATATAAAAATTTTAAATCGATAAAAGGATATCTTTCTATATGAGCTAAAATTGGTTTGTATCCTAGTTTCATAACTTTTTTAAGATCTCTTTTTACTAATTTTTCATTCATATTTGGAATAATTTCTATTAAAATATAATCGGTGTTATTCAAAGTTTTTACTTTTTTTTCTTTTAGCGCTTTAAAACCATCAGAATCTAAAAAAAGTTCATTTCCTTCTAAAACTTCCATATCTATTTTTTCAATTTTCAA
>QNYN01000210.1 GCA_003973585.1 Fusobacteriota bacterium
GAAATTAAAAAAGCTAATTTTAAGAAAAACCCTTGTATTCCAAAACACATTCCTTCTACATTTGATCCGCTAATTTTAGTTATACGAGTACCTATTTCACTCAACATTGCTGGTGGATAGATAAATGCTGCTCCTGCAACTGGTATTCCTATTATTCCAAATAATAAAAATCCATATTGAACTGGAATCCCCCTACCTAATCTATTTAAAACTAAAGAAGTTACTACTAAAAGTGCTAAAGAAATTAACATGGGCTTTCTATATCCAACTTTTTTACACAATCTATTTGTGGGATAAAAGAATACTGCTGAAGCTCCAAATAGAATTGCTGAAGCTATAGTTATTTCTGCTTTTCCTAACCCCATAATATCTTCTACAAAATAATTCATAGTTCCTCTAAGGGTATTGAATCCTACAAAAAAGAATAACAATCCTAATAAATAGAAAATAAATGACTTTTCTTTAAATATTATTTTTAAAGAGCTTTTTAAAGATTCTGTAGATTTTTTTCCTGCTGACAATTTCTTTTCAGGTACTCCAAATATAGTAATTAAAACAGGTATAACTGAAAATATTGCTAAAGTTATTACCATTCCTCTTATTCCTTTTTGAGTATCTCCTTGTCCTATTACCTTTATTAATATCCCAGGTATAATCATAGCTATTGCTGTATATAATAATCTAAACACCGATTGCCAAGTAGATAAATTTAATCTGTCTTCTTTAGTTTTTCCTATCTCTGGGATTAACGCATTATAAGGTGCTCCTACTATTGTATAAAATACAAAGAATATAGACCCAGTACAAGTTAGATATATAAATGTTACCCATTCATTTCCTAAAATTGGATAGAAAAATGCAATTGTAGATAAAGCAAGTGGAATAGATCCTGCTGCTATAAAAGGTATCCTTCTACCCCATTTTGTATCTACTTTATCAGACCAAAATCCCACTATAGGATCTGTTATCATATCTACACTTCTTGATAAAATTAAAGCTAGTGATATTAAAATCGGTGCCATTATCGGTGTTAATCCTGAATTTTCAGGTGGTAAATAATAATATAAAACCCATTGTGCAAATATTTGATCTACTACAGCATAACTTACTCCTATACCATAAAAAATCTGATATTTTAAACTTAAACTATTTTTACTCAAAATTCTTTCCTCCCTAATTTAATTATCTTTTCTTATTCTTTAATATTTTTATTTGATAATATTATTGGAAACTTTCTCTCCTCATAAGGATTTATTATACCATAAATTTTATCGCATTTTATCTCAAAATTTAAAAGTTCTCTTTCTTTTTCATCTAATATTGAAGTTACATTTTTTAATCCAGATAATATTTTTATTTTAAAGTCTTCTTTTCTCTCCTTTAAATAGCGAGCTCCAACTTTTGAAATTCCTAGTATTTTCACATAATTTATTCCATTTTTTGTATCTTTTATTATACTAATATCTATCTTTAATAATATATGAGTTAAAATCCTTTGAATTCTTCCATTAGTATATCTTTTAGTCATGAGATTTTTATAAAATTCATTAAAATCTTCATATTTCATAGCCATTTGAAAAAGTCTATTTTCAAATCCCACTTCTATATCTACAATATTTTTTAAATTTTCATAATCATTTAATATTTCATATCTAATCAATGGATAAAATTCTTCTAAATATGTAGGAGTTCCTAAAAGGTCATAACTTTCTTTAGGAATTATTTTTTTTATCTCTTCTATTTCACCTTTTTTTATCTTCTTTCTAATAAGGGTAGCACTAGCTATTTCTTCTACTATATTTTCATCATGATACCCAACTGATTTTCTCCTTATCAAATATGGTTTTATAGAAGAATTCAATTTTTTTATTGCCTTTATATACTCTATTCCTAATATATCATTTGGTTTCAATATATCTTTTTCTCCTAACATCTCTTCTATTACATTATTTATAGCATTTGGATATGAAATTCCTTTTTCTAATTGTTCTTTTATTTTTTCATCTAAAATTTCTTTTTTTTCTATTTGTAAATAAGCTATTTTTTTTAGTTTTTCTAAATCTGAAGATTCAGATCCAAAAACTAATTTTTCAACTCCTAACTTATCTAATATATCTATACTACCATAAGCAAAAATTTCAGCAGATTGATTCGAATAAAATACAGGTAATTCTACTACTATATCAACACCATTTTTTAGTGCCATTTCAGCTCTTACCCATTTATTATATATTGCAGGTTCTCCCCTTTGAAGAAAATTTCCACTCATTACTGCAATAACTATATTACTATTTTTTTTTGCTTCTTCAAGGTGAAGTTTATGTCCATTATGAAATGGGTTATATTCTACAATTATTCCTGCTACTTTCATACTTAACCACCTTTTATTTTTCTTTTTTTACTTTTATAAGTATACCATTATATTTTATTTTTTATAAAATGTTTAAAAATTAATCTATAGTAAGTTATTTTTTTATCTTAATTTTTTGATGAGTTTTTTTGTATTTCTTTATTTAATAGT